>JACQEV010000332.1 GCA_016200385.1 Candidatus Methylomirabilota bacterium | reverse complement strand
TTGCGGGTGATGATGAGGACCGACAGGGTCGGTCCATCACCCTTTGAATCCATGGGCGAAGACCTCCGCATAGAAACGCCGGTTCAGCCAGCGGTTCCTCCTGGGTCGGAGCCGAGCACTCCGAGAAATACGCCCGGCCATAACGGCCGGATGTGTCCCGTTAAACTCCTTCAGGATATCATAGTCTTCGAACTCCCACGCCTCCCGGGTCAGGACTCGCCGTTCCGGCTCCGGGATCACCTCGTGATGTCTTGAGGCCTGATATCGTTTCTTCCGGACCAGGATGGCTGGATCTTTCACGTAGCCATAATGGAAAATGCGACCCCCGGATTTCGCCAACCTGCGCCGAGGCCCGGCCTTCAGGTTCTGCTGACCGGGATCGTCAACGCACCCGAACCCGCAGCCGTCACCAATGGACCACAGCCGCCCATCGTTGCGGATGAGACGGACCTCCCGATGGTACGACCAGGGATCGACGGACCAGTAATTTTCCTTGAAGTGCAGGTAGCGGAACAGCAGCCCAAGGACCTCTCGGCGCTGGTGGTTACGCTCCAGAGACCGCAGGATCGAGGACAGGTCGTCTTCGTGTATTACCTCGTCCGCCTGCAGGTAGAAGGCCCAGTCGCCTTTGCACTGGGCTAAGGCCAGGTTGGTCTGCTGAGAAAAGATCAACCCATCGCGCCTGAGGCTCTCGTCCCACTCGGTCTCGAAGATCCTGATCTTCGGATCCCGAATCGAGCGGATCAGGTCGAGCGTGCCGTCCTCGGATCGACCCACATTCACGACGTACTCATCAACGATCGGGAGGAGAGACCGGATCGACTCGACGATGGGGTAATCGAAGGTGACAGCGTTCAGACACAAGGTGAAACCACTTATCGAGATGGCGGCCACGATGTCCCCGAGCCGGTCTTCGATTCCACGCGGAGGCCCTGTTCCCAGACCTTGGCATATGTGATGACATGACAGTAGGAGGCGCCGACCGCGGCGATCAACCCGTGAAACCCATCCAGGAACCCCCTCTTGAACAGGTAGGCCTGGACGAACTTGACCAGGGCCCGCAGCAACAGCTCCGCCCCGGTGACCGACCCGGGCTGGCGACCCCTGCGTACCAGCTCGGCGGCCGAGATCTCCGTATGGCGGTTCTGTTGTCGGACATACTGCGAGAAATCTTTATAGGTCAGATGAGCCAGGTGACTATCGATGAGGCCAACGGAGCCTTCCTGGATCACCACACACGCATGGGGGTTTACCCCCCCAAACCGCCCTTTGCGTCGGTCAAACAGGCGCAAGACACGATCCGGGTACCACCCTCCGTGGCGCATCCACCGCCCCAAGAAATAGTTCCTCCTGGAGATCCAGTATCCATCGTGTCGGGGCGCCGACAGTTCTCGTTCGATGGCCTGCCGCAGCTCCTCTGGGACCCGCTCGTCGGCGTCGATGCTCAGGACCCAATCGTGCGAGGCGAACGAGATCGCGCAATTCTTCTGCTCGATGAATCCCACCCATGGGGTGGCAAACACCTTGTCGGTGTAGCCCCGGCAGATCTCTGTGGTGCGATCGCGACTGCCCGAGTCAACGACCACGATCTCTTTCACCCACGCGAGGCTCTCCAAGCACTGCCGGATATGCTCTTCCTCGTTGTAGGTGATAACGGTCGCCGTGAGCTCAGCCATCCCGGTTCACGCCCCACGATACGATGTCTCGTACAGTCGACTATAGACGCCGCCGCGCGCGATCAGCTCGGCATGGGTCCCCTGCTCGACGAGACGTCCGCCGTCCAGGACAAGGATCTTATCGGCTCGGATGATGGTGGAGAGCCGGTGCGCGATCACGAAGGCGGTCCGGTTCTGCATGAGCCGATCGAGGGCCTCCTGAACGAGCCGCTCCGACTCCGCATCGAGGGCCGAGGTGGCCTCGTCCAGGATCAGGAGGGGCGGGTTCTTGAGGATGGCCCTGGCGATGGCAATCCGCTGCTTCTGGCCGCCCGAGAGGCGAAGCCCCCGCTCGCCGACTCTGGTGGCGTACCCCTCCGGGAGCGCATTGATGAACTCATGGGCGTTGGCAATCCTGGCAGCCTCCACCACCTTGTCCGGGACGACGTCGCGCTGGCCGTAGGCGATATTGTTGAAGACGCTATCGTCGAAGAGGATCGTGTCCTGCGCGACGATCCCCATCTGCTCCCGTAGCGACCGGACCGTTGCCCGGCTGATATCGATCCCGTCGATGGTGATGGTTCCCGACGTCGGGTCGTAGAAGCGGGGAATGAGGTTGACCAGGGTGGTCTTGCCGGCACCGCTGCTCCCGACAATGGCCACGATCTCGCCCAGCTTGGCACTGAAACTCACCCCCCGGAGCACGAGCCGATCGGCCTCGTAGGCGAAGGAGACATTGTGGAGCTCCACTCCTTCCTGCATCCGCCCGAGCGCCACGGCGTTGGGCCGCTCCGCCACGTCGGAGCAGAGATCCATAAGCTCGAACACCCGCGCCACCCCGGCCATTCCACGCTGTATGTTGTTGTTGATCTGGCTGATCCGTTTCACGGGCTGATAGAGGGAGGCGAGGGCCCCAAGGAAGGCCATGAAGGCCCCTGGCGTCAGGCTCTTGGAGAAGACCAGGTAACCGCCGACCCAGACGGCGATCACGATGCCGACGGAACCGAGGATCTCCAGCACAGGTGAGGTGAGCGCGTCAACTCTGACGATCCGCATGATGGCCTTGAAGACCTGGTCGCTTGCCTCCCAGTATCGCCCCTTCTCGTATTCCTCCATGCCGAAGGCCTTGACGACCCTGACACCGGAGATGGTTTCCTGCAGGATCGTGTTCAGTTCCGCTCGTCGCTCCTGGACCCGGGTTCCCCTGCGACGGATCCTTGCCCCGAACTTCACAATCGGCAGGATGGCCACAGGCAGGACGAGGAGGGAGAGAAGCGCGAGCTGCCACTTGATCAGGAAGAGCAAACCAATGAGCCCGATAATGTTGAGCGGCTCTTTGAGAGCGTTCTTGAAGAGCTCGGTCGAGGCGTCGCCCAGGCTCTCCACATCAGAGCCGAGGCGGGACATGATCTCGCCGGTTGACCGGCGGCTGAAGAATCCAAGCGACAGCGTCTGCAGGTGGGCATACAGATCGTTCCGGATGTCCCGCTGGACCCGTTCCGAGACGTACCGCATCTGGAGTTGTTGAAGATAGCCCAGCGCGCCCTTGGCCAGAAACACCAGGAAAAGTGCGGCTCCGATGAAGGTGAGGACGCTGATCCGATGAGCCTGGAGGAACGCTTGGAGCTGGACCAGCCTGTTGCCCAGCGCTGCCTTGACCGGGCCCGGGAGGCTGATCCCGGAACCGCCTCCCTCCGTGTTAAACACACCGTCGAAGATCGGCTGGAGCGACCCGATGGAGACCGCGTTGAGGAGCGCGATCAGAAAGAGGCATCCGACGGCCAGGATCACGCTGGCCCGATAGGGGGCGGCATACCGAAGCAGGCGGATGAACTGTTGAAAGGAAGTGTGCATGCCTCGAAAGAAAGCTCTCAGCTCTCAGCGGTCAGCCGGCAGCCTTTCGCTGATGGCTGATTGCTGATCGCTGACTGCTCATCGATAGAGGGCGCTACCGCCTGCTGAACCCTGATCACCTGCCTCAAGAGTCCCGGCAGCGCATCCAGTCGAAGCATGTTTGGCCCGTCGCTTGGCGCGTTCGCGGGGTCAGGGTGGACCTCCATGAAAAGGCCATCGACCCCTACCGCCACGGCGGCCCGTGCCAGGTAAGGGATGAACTCCGCCTGCCCTGAAGAGGCGTGTCCTGCCCCCCCGGGCAGTTGCAGACTGTGGGTGGCGTCGAACAGGACCGGATAGCCGAAGCTGCGCATGACCGGCAGGGAGCGGACGTCCACCACCAGGTTATTGTATCCGAAGCTCGTCCCGCGCTCGGTCAGGATGATCTGCTCTGAGCCGGCAGACTGAAGCTTCTCAACGATATTCCGGGCGTCCCACGGAGAGAGGAACTGCCCTTTCTTGACGTTGACCGGCTTGCCGGTCCGGCCAGCGACAAGGAGGAGATCTGTCTGGCGGCACAAGAATGCCGGGATCTGGATGATATCGAGCACCTCCGCGGCGGCAGGCACCTGGTCCACTTCGTGAACGTCTGAGAGGACCGGTACGCCCAGCTTCTCCTTCACGCGCTGCAGGATACAGAGCCCCTTGCGAAGGCCAGGACCGCGGAATGAACCCGCTGACGAACGATTGGCCTTGTCGTACGAGGCCTTGAGGATAAAGGGGACCTCACAGGCATCACAGGCTGCCTTGATCGCCTCGCCGGTCCTGAAAAGGTCCTCCTCGCTCTCGATAACGCAGGGACCAGCCACCAGGACCAGCGGCGCTCCGCCGCCCAATGTGAGATCGCCAATTCGTACCTGCTTTGTCAGTGGCATAGGGTTTCGGGTTTCGGGTTTCGGGTTTCGGGTTTCGGGAAGGGCCCCTCTACCCTAAACCCTAACCCCTATACCCTAGTCTCCTTCCGTTGGAGAGAGGCCTTGATGAACTCCCGGAACAGCGGGTGAGGCCGCCTGGGGCGCGATTTGAACTCGGGGTGAAATTGCCCGCCTACGAACCAGGGATGATCCGGCAGCTCGATCATCTCCACCAGCTTGTTATCGGGTGAAAACCCGCACAGTCGTATTCCATGCTGCTCTAACAGATCTCGGTAGTCGTTGTTGACCTCGTACCGATGTCGATGTCGCTCGCTGATCTCCTCGGTCCCGTACGCTGTGTAGGCGACGGAGCCAGGGACGATACGGCACGGATAGGCGCCTAGCCGCATTGTCCCTCCCAGGTTCGTGATACCTCGCTGCTCGGGCATCAGATCGATGACCGGGTGCGGGGTGTTCGAGTCAAACTCGCGGCTATTCGCGTCCTTCAGCCCGCAGACATGCCGGGCGAATTCGATCACGGCACACTGCATCCACAAACAGATCCCGAGGAACGGGACCCGCTCCTCACGGGCGAAGGCGATGGCCGCAATCTTGCCCTCGATTCCTCGGCTGCCGAAGCCTCCAGGCACCAGGACACCTGACACATCGTGAAGGTGCTCCTTGGGGCCGTCGCGCTCCACCTTCTCGGCATCCACCGCCTTCACCCGGACATGGCAGTCGTTGGCGATGCCGCCGTGAATGATCGCCTCAGTCAGACTCTTGTAGGAGTCCTTCAGGTCCAGGTACTTCCCCACCACAGCGATGGTGACGCTGGCCTTGGACTCCTTGATCTTCCGGACAATCGCCTCCCATCCCGCCAGATCCGTCTGGGTATTCGGCAGGCCCAGCATCTGGACGATGATCGCGTCCAGTCCCTCGCTGTGCAGGACCAACGGGACCTCGTACAGGCTGTCCACATCCTTCGCGGTGATGACAGCCTTTTCGGAGACATTACAGAACAGCGCGATCTTGGCCTTCAGCTCTTTCGGCAGGAATCGATCGGTCCGGCACAGCAGGATATCGGGTTGAATCCCGATCTGGAGCAGCTCCTTCACGCTGTGCTGAGTCGGCTTCGACTTCAGCTCGCCGGCCGGCGCGATATAGGGAACCAACGTCAGGTGGATGCACAGGACATTCTCCCTCCCGACGTCCCCCCTGAACTGCCTGATGGCCTCGAGGAATGGCAGGCTCTCGATATCGCCAACCGTCCCGCCCACTTCCACGATCACGACGTCCACGCCCGTCGCCACCCGGTGGATCGCGCGCTTGATCTCATCAGTGATGTGAGGGATGACCTGAACGGTGCCACCCAGGTAGTCGCCGCGACGCTCCTTGGTGATGACTGAGTGGTAAATCTGACCTGTCGTGATATTGCTGGCCTTGGTCAGAACAAGGTCAGTGAAGCGCTCGTAATGGCCCAGGTCAAGGTCGGTCTCAGAGCCATCGTCGGTGACGAAGACCTCCCCGTGCTGGAAGGGGTTCATGGTGCCGGGATCCACATTGATGTACGGGTCGCATTTCAACATCGTCACTTTGAAGCCGCGGCTTTCCAGCAGACAGCCGATGGAGGCGGAGGCTAACCCCTTGCCGAGCGACGACAGTACTCCGCCGGTCACAAAGATGAACTTCGTCGACATCACACCTCCTTTCGGGGTTTCGTGTTCCGGGTTTCGGGTTCCGGGTTCAGCCAGTACCCTTTTCCAGCTTGGAACTTGAGGTCTGGAACCTGGAGCTGTTCTGCTTCAGCGCGTCCTTGAGCTCCGACTGGCTAACGGTCGCGGTTCCCATCTTCCCGACCACCACCCCAGCCGCATGGTTGGCTATCACAGCCGCCTCCTTCAGTGAGGCGCCCGATGCCAGGGCCAGGCCCAGCGTGGCGACGACGGTATCTCCCGCCCCCGTGACGTCATAGACCTCCTTGGCGACTGCGGGGATGTGGGTGACTCCGCCGTCCTCAAAGAGCGACATTCCCTGGTCCCCCTTTGTCACCAGCACGGCGTTCACCTCGAGCTTCTGTTGCAGCTCCCGCCCCAGCTCATCGGGGTCTCCCCCTTCGCGCAGGCGAAACCGGGCAAAGGCGGCCGCTTCGTGATGGTTGGGGGTAACGACAGTCGCCCCTTTGTAGAGGTGGAAATGGTGCACTTTCGGATCGACAACGATAATCTTCTTGCGCCGTCGAGCGAGGGGGATGATCTGTCTGGCCACCAGCTTGCTGATCACCCCCTTGGCGTAATCAGAAATGAGCAGCGCATCCGCCTCCCGAAGGTGCTCCACGGCGAGCTCCAGTACCCGCTCCGTTGCCTCCTTCGACATCTCCAGCGCGCTCTCCCGGTCGAACCGCACGACCTGCTGGCTGCCCGCGACGACCCTCGTCTTGATCGTGGTCGGGCGGTTCCGGTCCACCACCACTCCGTCCCCCTTGATTCCAACGGCCTGAAGCTGATCAACCAGTCGCTCCGCATGAGGGTCGTTGCCGATCACGCCCACCAGGATCGCCCGCCCACCCAGGGTTCGAATGTTCGCAGCGACATTGGCTGCACCCCCCAAGCGAAAGCTCTCGGCCTTGACTTCCACGACCGGGACCGGAGCTTCCGGAGAAATCCGAGAAACACTCCCCCAGATGTACTCGTCCACCATGATATCGCCGAGGACGAGGAGTTGTTGTTCGGGAAAACGGGCCAGAATCTCCTGGTACCGAATCGTCGCACCTCCCGCCGGGAAACTCCTGAAATTTTACTCAGTTAGGCTATCCCAAATCGCGGGAAAATTCAATCAGTTTCGCTCACCCGGCCCTGAGCCTCCCGGTAGAATGCGACGGTGCGGGTGATCCCCTCCTCAAGGGGAATGGTCGGCTCCCAGCCGAGTTCAGCCTTGGCGCGTGAGGCGTCCAGACAGATTCGGTCGATCTCCCCAGGACGTTTGGCCTCCAGGATCGGCTCCAGCGTGGCACCCACCGCTGATCGAACCAGTTCAAAGATCTGCCGATCGCTGACCTCACGCCCGAGGCCCAGGTTGTAGACCCTGCCGGCGCCTCTCTCCTCCACCATCGCCAGGAGGTTCGCCCGGACGATATCATCCACATGGACGTAATCCCGGGTCTTGGTGCCATCGCCGAAAATCGTCGGGCGCTGGCCGGCGAGCATCTGCCGGCTGAAAATCGCCACCACGCCGGCCTCGCCATTGGGATCCTGCCTGGGGCCGTAGACATTGGCATACCGCAGGGTGGTGTAGTCCAGGCCAAACCAATCGCGGAGAATTTCCAGGTACCGTTCCACTGTACATTTGCTCAGCCCGTAGGCGGACAGCGGACGGATCGGATGGTGTTCGTCAACGGGCAGGCGCTGCGGTTCGCCATAGACCGCTCCACCCGACGAGATGTAGACGAACTTCCTGACCTCGTAGGCATGGGCGAGCTCGATCAGGATCAGTGACCCGACGATATTCACAGAGGCGTCAAACGACGGCTCGGTCATCGACCGGCGTAAGTTACCCTGGGCCGCGTGATGGTTGACCAGTTCCGGGCGCTCGGCGCGAAAGATCGCGTCCATGGCCTCCCGCTGGCGGATATCCACTTGGTAGAAGCGGGCCGAGGGATGGACCTGTTCCCGTCTGCCCATAGAAAGGTCGTCCACCACGACCACCTCATGGCCCTCCTTCACCAACGCGTCCACGAGATGCGACGCGATGAACCCGGCCCCTCCGGTCACCAGAATTTTCATATCTGCTTCCCAGTTCCGGGTTCCGAGTTTCGGGTTTCGGGTCTACTAAGAGCCTTTCAGAACCCAACACTCGCAACTCGCAACTCGAAACTTTCACATGGCATTCTTGTGGATGAACCCCTTCCAGAGACTCAACCAGAGAATCTTCAGATCGAACAGCAACGACCAGTGTTCGATGTAGAACAGGTCGCACTCGATCCGTTTCTCAAGAGAGGTATCGCCCCTCCACCCATTGACCTGGGCCCATCCGGTGATGCCTGCTTTCACCTTGTGCCGGAGCATATACCGTGGGATCTGCTTCCGGAACTCCTCGATAAAGACCGGCCGCTCTGGACGGGGACCCACCAGACTCATTTCCCCCCGGAGGACATTGATCAGTTGTGGCAGCTCGTCCAGGGAAGTCCGGCGAAGCAGCGCGCCGATCGCCGTCCTGCGGCGGTCGTCCCGAGTGGCCCAGACCGCCCCGGTGTCTTCTTCAGCCTCGGTTCTCATAGATCGAAATTTCAGCATATGAAAGGTTCGGCCATCAAGACCCATCCGCTCCTGACGGTACAGCACCGGGCCGGGCGATGTCAGCTTGATAGTGGCCGCGAGAAGCAGCAGCAGTGGCGCCGTGATGAGCAGGGCGATACCCGACGAGCCGATGTCCAACACCCGCTTGGCAACACGGTTCCAGCCGTATGAGGGCGAGTCTTGCAAACTGATGAGGGGAAGGCCTTCGAACTCCTCCACCCCTCCGCGCAGTGTAATGTACTGGTAGAGGTCGGGAACGACGTTGATGTCCACGATCGCCTCTTCAAGGCTTCGAAGGATCCCCTCCATCCGGCCATAGGCGTCCAGGGGAATGGCGATGAACACCTTGTCAATTGACAGCTCCCGAGCGATCTCCCCCGCCTGCTCGTAGGTTCCGAGCACGTGCAGTCCCTCCATCGTTTCCCCCACCGTCTTGGGATCCGCGACCAGGAGCCCGGCGATGCGAAGGCCCAATTCCGGACGCGCACGGATTCTCTCGACGACCCTTCGGGCCAACATCCCTTCTCCGACGATCACGGTGTGGCGGAGAT
Organism: Candidatus Methylomirabilota bacterium; assembly: GCA_016200385.1. Taxonomy (GTDB): domain Bacteria; phylum Methylomirabilota; class Methylomirabilia; order Methylomirabilales; family Methylomirabilaceae; genus Methylomirabilis. Next base: position 1,989 of record JACQEV010000332.1, on the reverse strand, counting down.
TGTACCCCCTGCGCCTCATGAGGCGGAGACTCTCGCGGAAGGAACCCCTGACAAGGCTGACCGAGAGAATGCTGAACCCCCAGAAATAGACGATCACCAATCGTGAGAACTCGAACTGTTTGAAGAAGAACGTGAGGGCCACGAGGATCAGGACGGCAAGCGTGCATGCCTGGGCGATGTCACTCACCTCCGCCAAGCGAGAGGAGATGCGCCGCGGACGGTAGAGTCCGAAGGCCTTGAAGGCTGCGGCCCAGACGATGACGATCAGCGCCAGCAGGAGGAGATATGGCCGGATGTCGGGGACGCCGCGGTAGACCGGAACAGGACCCCAGTAGAACCGGAGATAGTACGCGACCATCCAGCTTACGGAGATCGCCAGCAGGTCGGACAGGAGCATCAGGCTTTCAAGAAACTGGCTGTGTCGCTTCAGCATCGTCGTCGGCGGCTCCGGCCCTGATTCTTCCAACCTTCGTACTGTTCAGCGACGAACGCAGCCATCCGCTTCTCAAAGATCGCGCGATCAAAGGTCAGCGCATGGGCCCGAAGTGCCTCCGGATCGAACTGATCCGACGATCGATCGAACAGCTCGATCGCCCGGATCAACCCCTCGACGGTCTGCTCGTAGAAAAACACGCCCGTCGGGGTTTCGGGTTTCGGGTTTCGGGTTTCGGGTTTCGGGTTCGGCGACGCTCTTGACTCCAAACTCGAAACTCGAAACTCGAAACTATTGAGTGGGATGACCGTTTCCGTGACGCCGCCCTTTCCGTACGCGATCACCGGCCGCCCGCAGGCCATCGCCTCGACCGGGAGGATCCCGAAATCCTCCTCGCCAGGGAAGAGCAACGCGCGGCAGCGGCTGAGCAGCTCGGCGAACTCCCCGTCCGGACGCCACCCCAGAAATTCGATGGTCGGACCAGCCATGCGTCGCAGGCGACGGTTCTCCTGGCCGTCACCCACGATCACCAGGCGCCGCCGGACACGGTTAAACGCCTCGATGGCGAGATCGATCCGCTTGTATGGGGCAAAAGCGCCAGCCACGAGGTAGTAGTCGTCTGTGCGGCTCGCGATGTGAAAGCGGGCGGTCTCGACCGGAGGGTAGATCACCCGGGCCTCCCGCCCGTAGTGGCGTCGGATCCGATCTGCCACATGCTGGGAGATGGCGGCAAAGTGATCGACGCGGTCGTTGGCCGCGAGGTCCCACCGCCGCAGATAGCCCGTCATCGCCCGAAGCATGAGTCGGGACAGCGGGCCCATCCGACCGGCGCCAACGTAGGCATAATGCAGGTCCCAGATGTACCGCATCGGGGTGTAGACATACGCGATGTGGAGAGCCCCGGCCGGAACCCTGACCCCCTTGGCGACGCAGTGGCTGTCGGACAGGATCACGTCGTACCCCTCGAGTGAGAACCGCTCGACAGCCCACGGGAATAACGGAAGATAGTATCGGTAGCGGCGACCGGCAAACGGCAGCATGTGGATCACCGACGTGTGGATCCGCCGCCGTTCGATGATCTCCGACACGCTTCCCTTCACGTGCAGCAGCGTGAAGAGATCCGCTTCTGGAAAGAGGTCACAGAGGGCCTCCAGGCAGCGTTCTCCGCCCCTCATTCCGGTCAGCCAATCATGAACGAGGGCGACCCTCGCCTCTGCCATCATGGCCCTTCCTTCCGCGGGGCGATCTTGAAGACCAAGTGGACCGCGCACAGAGTCGGCCACGCCTTCAGGAAGATCCCCGGCATTCGCGTGGCGCCGGGATGAAATTCGAGCACCTCGTATCCGGCCTCCCGGATCATCGCCTCGGCGCTCCGCCTGGTGAAGAAGCGGAGGTGGGTCCGATCCAGGATCCCTTCGTCCTGGTAGTCAAACCGGCCAAAGAGCAGACCGATCCTGGTTTTCCAATTGGCGACGTTGGGAAGCGACACGACCGCGTAGCCCCCGGGATTCAGGAAACGCTGCATCCGCAGAAGGGTCCGTTCGGGCCGCGCGAGA
>JACQEV010000331.1 GCA_016200385.1 Candidatus Methylomirabilota bacterium | reverse complement strand
GCCCTGGTCGATGAAGCCAATTGCTCCGGGTGCAGCGGGCACGATGTCAGGAATGGGGAGTGGGTCACCCCGTGCCAGTCTGTCTGTCCGGTGGACTGCATCTCACACCTGACCCCGGAGCAGGTCGCGGCCAAAGGGTACGACCGGAGCGTCCATGGCTACGTTCCGCCGGTCCAGATCCGGTTCGATGAGTGCATCAGTTGCGACAAGTGCGCGCAGGCCTGCGCCAGGGACGCGTGGAACGCGGTCACGATGGTCAAAACCGATAAGCTCGAAGAGTTTTTCGCGGTCAAAATCAGCAACAGATACCCTGGCCGCGCATCCAACGACATAAACCTCACCATACTCGATCAGCTCACCGACGAACAATTCAAGACTCTTTACACCGAAGTCTAGCCCAATCGCCAAGACGCCTTCCCTCCGCCCCCTCACCTTTCGCTTGACACCCCTCCTTTGTAAGGAGGGGCGCGGGGAGGCAGAGTCAGGGGAGAAGAAGGCTTCGGGTGAGGGGGTCGCCGCCTCAGCCGAGCCGGTAGAGGGGGGAGAGCTCAGCGAATGTGGCCAGCGCCGCCCGCTCGAAGCCTTGGGGCGTCTGGCGGAGCGTCTCGGTCTGATCAAGCCGACGACCAAAGACAAGTTGCCCGTCTTTGCGGCGCGTCAGTTCCCCAGCGAGCCCTCCAATCTCTTGGGGTGAGAGGCTTGCCAGAATGGCGGCCGGGTCTTCGTCATGTTCGTTCTTATACCAGCTGAGCGCCGATCCCTTCTTGAGCGCAGGCGCGAGTCGATCGATCTCCCGCTGCCACCTCTTCACACACCTCACCTTGTCGGCATACTCAGGCCCAACCTCAAACAGGAACCGGACGCAATGACGGGAGATCGCCACTTTGAAGTGCTGGGTCTTTTTATATCCGCGTTTCTCGGGGCCGAACGCCACCCAGGTATCGTCAGGCGGATTGACCGTCCGGCGCATATGCTTCGCCACGTGGGAGAAGACCTCACTCCCGACCGTCGCCTTGAGTTTCGGGCCGATCTCCTCCGCTAGGGCGTACAGTGTTGGCTGAATCTGCTTTCTGATCGCCGCCATCCGGCCTGCGAAATCCGGGATCGCGAACACCTGAAAGTCTTTTCCGGTAAAACCATCAAAGGCCATCCGCAACCTCCTCGGGAGCAAGCTCTTCGCCTCAGTTTATCGGCCGTATCGCGCGCCGCCTCCCCCCATTGTAGGGGGTCCGTCTGTCGATTGCAACGGCAGGCTCCTTGACAAGGCTGACCTTAGCAGATACCCTGGGCCATCGAGCGAAAGGAGCACATCATGGGACCGCACGCCTCGCGCGACCGCCTGTTGGCCGAGACAGGTTGGCTGGCTGAGCATCTTGCCGATCCATCGATTCGCATTGTGGATATCAGGGGGATCATCAAGCCCCCGGATGCGCCGCATCCGCATTATTTCGGGAACCGGAGCGCGTATCTCGAGGCCCACATCCCCGGGGCGGTGTTTGTGGATTGGACGGCGGATATCGTCGAACCAGACGCGCCGGTGAAGATGACGCTAGCCAGCCCCGGGCGGTTCGCCGCGCTCATGGGCCGGCTGGGGATCGGCGATGAGCACACCGTCGTCGTCTACGAGGACGGCGCCGGGCATATCGCGGCGCGCTTGTGGTGGGCTCTGAACTATTACGGCCATCCTGCGGTCAAGCTCCTCAATGGTGGCTTTCGCAAGTGGATTGCGGAGGGGCGCCCGGCGACAGCGGAGGTCCCGCATCACCAGCCTGCGGCCTTTATACCCGGAATCCAGCCCGGCTGGCGGGTGGGCAGTCCTGAGGTGCGAGCCGCCATTGGCGACCCAAGCGTTGTACTGATAGACCTTCGCTCCCCGCCTGAATTTCATGGCGAGATCGGACGAGGCGATCGGAAGGGGCGGATCCCGGGCGCGTGTAATATTCCCACGGCCACTCTTGTGAGCGGAGAGCATAAAACGCTCAACTCGGAGGCCGATCTACGGCAGGTCTTCGAGGCGACCGGCGTCACTTTCGATAAGCGCGCCATTACCTACTGCAACGCCGGGGTTTCAGCCGCGCTCGGCCTATTCGCACTCAAACTGATCGGCCATCCTGCCGCCGCCAATTTCGCCGGCTCCTGGTATGAGTGGGAGCGGGATCCGCAAAACCCTATCGAGATCGGCTGATAGGTCCCTTAACAAGGACGAAGTCCAGGTCTTCTCGCGCGGCATGTCTCTTACGGCGCTGAATAGCGAACGCCGAAGCCGCCTTCGCCCCGTGGCTCTTCCCAGATCACTTCGACCGAGCTGACCCGTGCAGCGGGCGGGCCTTTCCGACACCAGGCGATCATCGCCTCGACGACCGCTCTCTCCCCTTCAAACACCGCCTCGACTCGACCATCGGGGGTGTTCCGCACCCAACCGGCCACACCCCTGGCCGACGCCTCATCGACGGTGTAGGCTCTGAACGCGACGCCCTGGACGCGGCCAACGATCCAGACGTGCGCCCTGACATGATCTCTGCCGGTGGTCATCGCTTCGTCTGACTTCCCTGAGGCTATCTGCTTCTCGTTGCCCACGAACGCTCAGCCTCCAAAAAGGAACCCGAGTCGTTTTCCTAAACGGGTACCGCAATGCTCTGGCGTAAATTCCGGTAGTATCGATCGAGGGTCGAGTTGGAAGCAATCCCCGCAAGCGAGCGCGCGATTATCGCGTACACCGCCGACCGCGGTATCTTGATAACGATGCTAGGGTCGAGCAGGTTGGGTGACTCACCGATCAGAGCCAGCGTCTTGAGACCAATGAAGAGGGGCCACGCGCAGGCCAGACGCATCCGCGCTTCCCGCCTCGGAATTGCCAGCGTGTAGGCCCATGCCGATTCGTAGTGATCGAGGGTGAGCGCGAGCAAGCCTCGCAGCAAGGGCCTCACCTTGAGGATGGCGGGCGGCTCGAGCAGGTCGGTCGGTCGGAGACCTAGTGCCTCCAACTCTTGCCGGGGAAGATAGCAGCGCCCTATCCGAAGG
>JACQEV010000337.1 GCA_016200385.1 Candidatus Methylomirabilota bacterium | reverse complement strand
CGCGCCATGAGGGGAGAGCATATGGGAAAAATAAAGGCTAGAAAGGCGCCAGCCCGCCAGGTTGGAGTTGACGAGATCCTTCCCGAGTACGACTTCAGCCGAGCGCGGCCGAACAAGTACGCATCCCGTCATGCCAAGGGGAGCATGGTGATCACGCTCGACCCTGACGTCGCCGCTGTGTTTCCAGGGGCTCGCCAGGCGAACGAAGCTCTCCGGGCTATAGCGGGCCTCATCCGGAGGCGTTAGCCACGGCGAACGGCGTCACAACGCAGGGTTATCCGGAGCGTTGGGCGCCCAAATTCGTAACTCAAACCGTGCCTCTCAACTCCAAGGAGGGGATAACCAAGTTGACGATTGACAGCCCATTTTTCCTTGACTATAATCATAGTCATCATGACGCCCCGACTTGCTTTTGAGTTGATCTACGCTCCGCTTGTAAAACGTCATCTCCGGGCAATCGAGCCAAAGTATCATTCCTTCATTCGTGAGGCCATTGAACGACAGTTGACACACGAGCCAGATGTGGAGACAAAGAATCGTAAGCCATTGAAACGTCCAATTCTCTTGGGAGCGAAATGGGAGCTACGGTGCGGCCCCAATAATCGGTTTCGGGTGTTTTACAAGGTAGATCGGAAGGTGCATGAAGTTGATATCCTCGCGATTGGGGAAAAACGGGGAGAACGGCTAAGCGTTGGTCGGGAGGAGATTGAATTATGAAGATCGCATCAGTAGCTGACGTGAAGGCAAAATTGAGTGGTTATATCAAAGCCAGTGAGACGGGGCCAATTGTTGTCACGAAAAATGGCAAGCCTGTGGCCTTGCTGTTGGCCGTGCATGATGAAGATGAGATCGAGCGGATGGTCTTGGCCTATTCGCCCAAATTTCAAAGCATTGTGCAGACAGCGGAGAAGCAGATCCGGGCTGGCAAAGGCATCCGGCACGAAGACTTTTGGCGCGAGATTGAATCTGAGAAATAAGGTTCAGGGCGCCCAACAAGCGCTTGCGCCCGACCGCGTTGCGTGCGGCCCTACGGGCCGTGCTCGCGTTCCCTCTCCTGCTCCGCAAGCTCGGCGGCGGGGGAAGCGCGAGCCGTTCGGCACGGACAAGGGATTAGATGCCTCGGGACTTGCGATACTCGGCGAGAGAAATAGAGTCACGCTCCCGCCTGACCTTGTCGAGCATCTTACGGAAGCGGAGGCTCCTTTCGAGGAGGTAGTCCTCGATGTTGCGATCCTCAATGTGTTCGATGACGGCGGTGATCTTCCCGTTCTTCGTCACGAACACTGGCTCCTCTTCGGCGGCCTCCAGATACTTCGCGAAGTTGTTTCGCACCTCTCCCATAGGGGCGATTTTCATCGCTTCAACTCCTTGTAATAGGGTAGTGTGTGGTCCTTATGCATAACCCTCAGCACCTCAATCCGGCGTGCATCCTCGTCGACCACGTAGAAGACGCGGTAGTCACCAACTCGGAGCCGGTAGTCTGGGTTGCTGACACCGCGCAACCGTTTGATGCGGCTTTTACTCTCCTTCGTGGGATCGTGCTCCAGGTGTCTCTCCATTGCGTCGGCAATGTGCGTGGCATCGTATTTCCGCAATGCATCCAGGTCTGCAATGGCGCTGCGTTTCAGGATGATCTCGTAAACATCCATAGCATAATAGTGTCATGATTATGCTATACTGTCAAGAGGGAGTGCCGAACCGGCGGATCCACTTGTCCATCAAGGGCTGCGGCCTTGCTGGCAAGTGATCCGAAATGTTAGGCACATCAGCATCAAGCGACTGATTCAAGGGAATGCCGCGAAAAATTCGGGATCTCATTAAAGACCTGGAAGACGCAGGATTTGTCAATCGAGGGGGAAAAGGAAGTCACAGAAATTTTGTCCATTCGAAAGTCACCAAACCCATCACGATCTCTGGTAACCTTAGATACGATGCCCGCCCTTATCAAGAAAAGGCAGTGAAGGTCGCGATCGAGGAGTCGAAAAAATGAAAGAGAGTGCACGGTACGTCAAAATCGTGGAATGGTCTGAAGAAGATCAGTGTTTTGTGGGGAGTTGTCCCGGGCTCTTCTATGGGGGCTGTCACGGCGAGGATGAAAAGGCCGTTTTTGCGGAGTTATGTGACATCGTGGAAGAAACGATCCAGCTCTATAAGCGAGATGGCAAGCCGTTACCCCCGCCAACCTCTGGCAAAGACTATGCGAACACAATGTTACGAATTGCCTAACGCCCTCGACCGGAAATATCCCAGCGCCGCCGCCGAATGAACTGCCATAGAACCACGACACCCAAGGAGAGGCAAATGAGCATTGAAGAACTCGAAGTCGAGATTAAGAAGCTGACCCTAAGAGACCGTGCGGCGCTCGCAAAGTGGATCGTCGAGAGCCTCGACGCGCTTTCAGAATCTGAGATCGAGGCCTTGTGGGTCGAGGAAGCAGAGCACCGCTTGGATGAATTGGAGCAGGGATTGGTGACCGAGATCCCGGCCGAGGAAGTGCTTCGCCGAGCGCGGGCCGCTATCTCGTGAAGCCGACTACGTTTCACCCCGACGCCGACGCTGAGGTCACTGAGGCGACGGAGTACTACGAGAGTCGTTCGGCGGGCCTTGGCTCCGAGTTGCTCGGCGAGGTGGAACGAGCACTCAACCACATTTCAACAAATCCGGAGGCTTGCCAGTTGATCGGGAGGCGAGCGCGCAGGAAGCCGTTGTGGCGCTTCCCCTACAATCTCCTCTACGCAGTCTACCCAGATCGAGTTCGAATCGTAGCGTTCGCTCACCAGAAGCGGCGCCCATTCTACTGGCGCAAGCGACTGAAGGACACTGAAGGGGCAGGCCCAACCAGGCCATGAACGCGGACGGTTGTGAGCGGGGCCCCATCCCCACTTACAACCGCTCGGTTATGGCCGCCGTTAGTGTCACGGTACGTTGACCGTGTGGATGAATAGGGCTATACTACGGATATCCGCGGGAGGTAAAGCGATGATCACGAAAGTCCAGAAGTGGGGCAACAGCCAAGGTATTCGCCTGAGCAAGGAGCTGCTCTCGGATGTCGAAGTCAAGGTCGGGGATGCGGTGGACGTGGCGGTGCGCGATGGCGCCCTCGTCGTGACCCCTCTGCGCCGAGTGCGAGGCGGACATGACTTGAGTGAGCTCGTCCGGCGCATCCCTAAGGACTACAAGCCGGGTGAGCTCGACTGGGGGTATCCCGTGGGCCGGGAGGTCTGGTAGATGGCGGAGTATGTCCCTCGCAAGGGGGACCTTATTGCCCTCACCTTCGATCCTCAGTCGGGTCACGAGCAGCGCGGGCGTCGGCCCGCCCTCGTGGTCAGCAATGACCTCTTCAACAGGCACACGGGTCTGTGTATCGTCTGTCCCATCACTAACACGCGCCGCGACTACCCTTTCCACGTGTCGATTCCTGAAGGCCAAGACGCCACCGGCTTCGTCATGGTCGAGCAGGTCAAGTCGATCGACTTCCGTTCCCGGAAGGCGAAGCGGATCGGGACGGCACCGGAACGGGTCTTGGAGGAAGCGCTGTCAATTCTCGATGCGTGTATCTACTGAGCGCTAATCAATCGTTGGGCAGCAGGCCACGGGATCGGGTGGTATAGCGCGGTCATTGCGAACAACCACATAAGCCGAAGCCCTGAGCCCTTCGGCCTCGCTCAGGATAAACTCCGCGAAGGGGTGGCAATCCCACCGTTCTGCTGTCCACGTCTTGAAGAACGGTGGGGTTGCGCAGCCTGTCCCGAGCACTGCGGAGGGACCTGCGGCTCGCAATGACATGTGAAGGGGCTTTCGAGCCAGCGTCACTTCCTCCGTTGGGCGTGAATTAGGACAGTACCCGAAGCCGGCTATGACATTCGCACAGTGCAGGAACTGCTCGGACATCAGGACGTCCAAACCACCATGTTAGGCGCATGAATCCATGATTCAAGGTTCGTGGACAGATAATTGCCTGAGCCGCTAAGGTTCGAGTGGGAACCGCAGAAGGCGGCGGTCAATCGCGCGAAGCACAAGATCTCCTTCGAGGAAGCAGTCTCCGTGCTCGGCGATCCCCTTGGCCGCATCACCGACGACCCGCGCCACTCAGAGACCGAGGAACGCTATGTGTTGCTCGGGCCGTCGGCCCGGCGACGACTCCTCGCTGTGATGTTCACCGAGCGCGGGCAAGCGATTCGTCTGATCAGCGCGCGGAACGCGACGCGCCATGAGGGGAGAGCATATGGGAAAAATAAAGGCTAGAAAGGCGCCAGCCCGCCAGGTTGGAGTTGACGAGATGCTTCCCGAGT
>JACQEV010000336.1 GCA_016200385.1 Candidatus Methylomirabilota bacterium | reverse complement strand
CGCGGGTGGCAACCAACTCTACCAAGTCGGCTTTCGTCATGACTCTACTCTCCTTCGCATCCGAGAATCTGGTGCGCACACCGGATCAGCAGGATTCAATCACCGGAGAAGATAGTCCACGGAGAAGGTCGAAATCGGACTGACGGGCAGATCGATGTTAAAGGGAACTGCGCGAGTCAGTAGATCCAGGAGGAAGAACCGCCGCTTCCGCTCCAGAATCACCGTGGGTTTCCCGGGGATTCCGGCTAAACTGGCCGCCCGGTCAACGGCATCCTGAAGATTGCCGAGTTGGTCGACCAACCCAAGCGCTTGGGCCTCTCGTCCGCTGAAAATCCGCCCGTCAGCCAGCGCCTCGACCTTCTTACGATCCAGCTTTCTGGTTCTGGACACAACATCTATGAACTGATCATGGACATCGTCTAACAGCCGTTGGAGGATCTGTCGCTCGGCCTCGGTCATCTCTCGGGTTGGCGAGGCAAGGTCCTTGTGCTCGCCGCTCTTGACAACCATCGACTTCACGCCGATCTTTTGCAAGAGGCCGGAGATGTTCGGGACCTGAATCAACACCCCGATGCTTCCGGTAATAGAGCCAGGATTCGCCACAATGACATCCGCGGCGCTGGCGATATAATATCCGCCCGATGCGGCCAGGCTACCCATGGAGGCAACAACGGGCTTCTTGTTAACCTGGCGGGTCTTAATGAGTTCCTCATAGATCTCTTGAGAGGGAGACACACCACCCCCTGGGCTGTTGATCCTGAGGACGATAGCCTTTACGGTTGGGTTCGTTCGGTGTTTTTCGAGTTGCTCGATGATCTCCTTGGAATCCAGGATGACCCCTTCAACCGTGATCAGGGCCACCTTGCTTCCGCCGAAGCGCTGCCACCTACTAAGCGAGAACGCCAGGCCAAACACGAGCAGGAGGCCTATAATGACCACCAAACTGACGACAAGCCAGCTCCGCTTCATGCCCCTTCACTCTCTTCTGTGCGGCGAGCTAGAGCTCCTCGTCCTGTTGATCCTGGCGTCGCCGAAGCGGCGGGGCCGAATCGGTAACACTGTCGCGCTCGCCTTGGCCGTCCACGTATGCCCGAAGACTTAGCCCGAGCTTGCGTTCGTCCGCATCCAGCTTGATGATCTTCAGGGTGAGCTCGCTGCCGACGGAAACCACATCCTCCGGCTTGGCCACCCGTTCATGACTTAACTCGGAGATGTGGAGGAGCCCTTCCACCCCGTCCTCCAACTCGACGAAGGCTCCGAAATCGGTCAGACGGACCACCTTGGCCTTCACGTCCATGCCAACACGGTACTTATCCGGAACAATTGATTGCCAGGGGTCCGGCTGGCTCTGCTTGAGCCCAAGGGAGATTCGACGATTGCTCTTGTCCACGTGCAGGACAACAGCCTCAACCTTGTCCCCCCGCTTTAAGACCTCCGAAGGGTGGCGGACTCGCTTGGTCCAGGACATATCAGAGACATGAATCAATCCGTCTATCCCCTCTTCCAACTCGACAAAGGCGCCGAAGTCAGTAAGATTCCGGATCGTCCCTTCGACCCGTGTCCCGACCGGGTACCGCTCCTCCACGGACAACCATGGATTCGGTTCAGTCTGGCGCATCCCCAAAGAGATCCGCTTATTGGCTTTGTCCACATCCAAGATCACCACCTCCACCGGATCTCCAACGGAGACGACCTTGGAGGGGTGTTTGACGCGCTGGGTCCATGACATTTCTGAAATATGAACTAACCCCTCGATTCCCTCCGCCAGCTCGACGAAGGCGCCATAGTCGGTCAGGCTGACCACCTTCCCCCGAACGCGGGAGCCTACAGGGAACCGCTGATCGACATCCTCCCAGGGGTCCTTCGAGCGCTGCTTGTAGCCAAGGGACACCCGCTCAGCCGCTCGATCGAACTTCAGCACGACGACTTCGACCTCGTCGCCTACGGCAAAGAGCTCGGAGGGGTGGCTGACGCGACCCCAGGACATGTCGGTGATGTGAAGCAAACCATCCAGCCCGCCAAGGTCGATGAACGCGCCGTACTCGGTGATATTCTTGACCTTGCCCCGTATGACCTTCCCCTCCTCCAACGATTGCAAGGTCGTATCCTTGAGGGCGCGCCTCTCCTCCTCTAGGAGCTCCCGCCGTGAGAGGACGATGTTGCCCCGGCGCTGATTCAATTTGATCACTTTCATCGGGAACGTTTTCCCGATAAGTTTGTCGAGGTCCCGGACCGGCCGGAGATCAACTTGGGAGCCCGGGAGAAAGGCCCTCACACCGATATCCACCATCAAGCCGCCTTTGGTGCGGCCCAGGATCATCCCATTGATCACCTCGCCCTGCTCATACGCCCGACGGATATCGTCCCACACCTTGATCTTCTCTGCCTTCTCCCTCGAAAGGACGATCAGACCGTCGCTATCCTCTTTCTGTTCCAGGTAGACATCGACGGTATCACCGACCTTCACAGTGTTTTCTCCAGAGGGGCCCTGGAACTCCTTCAGGGGTATCGTGCCTTCGGACTTGTAGCCGATATCAATCAGAACCGTGTCGTTTCTGATGTCTAACACGGTTCCCCTGACGATCTCTCCCTCGACGATTTCCCGGAGGCTTTGGGCGTAAAGATCGACCATCTCCTGGGAATGTTCCTGGACGCCGAGCTCGTTATCCAGGTCGTACGTCGATGGGGAAACCGCCTCCTCCAACTTCTCTGCCTCAGGCATCATACCCTTTCGTTCCTCCCTCTGATGAGATGTTCATCCGCTCTGCTCCTTGGCTCCTCGTGTCTCGGTCGGCATAGCGTCTCCCGTGACGTGAGCCCGATCGCCCGCTACACCTGCGCCGCCCTCCGACCGGGCATTAAGGGCGGCGATCCTCTCCATGATCGTCTGGCTAAAGGCAACGATCTCCATTTCCGATTCGCCTGCCTGGGCCTCTGCAAACCAAAGCGGTGGGCCGAATGTGACGGTGATCCGATAGGGCCTCGGAAATCGTGCGCCCCTTGGAAGCACCTTTTCCGTCCCGCGATGCAGTATCGGAATCACCGGCGCTCCCGTCCTCGCCGCAATCAGTCCTATTCCTGGCTTTGCGGGCCGCAAGTGAATCCCATCCCCCCGCGTCCCTTCGGGGAAGATGACGACCACCTCCCCTTGTTCCAAGAGGAGGATCGCCCGCTTCATGGCCTGCAAGTCAGCCCGCCGCCGTTTGACGGGAAACACCTGGTACTGTCGCAGCAGCCAACCAAACGGGCGGAAGCGGAACAGTTCCTCCTTGGCCATATAATGAACAAGACGCGAAACGGCAACCCCGACGATGATAGGATCGATGAAGCTAACGTGATTCGCCGCAAGAATCGCGGGCCCCACCTGAGGAACGAACTCCCTCCCCTCGACACGCATCCGAAAGACGACTTTCGCAATGCCGAGACAGAACAGGCGACTCGCCCTATAGACGAGAAGCTGGATCGCCTTCTGGAGGGAAAAACCCTTCAAAAACGCGAACTTCATAATATACCCCGGTGTCCAGGGAATGCAAGAAAAAAATGTGCGCCCGTCACGTGCAACGTCTCGACGCGATCAGCCTCCGCCTGATTTCCTCCTCCATCGCCTCGACGACTTGAACAGCGTTCACATCGGTGGTATCGATGGTCATGGCATCATCTGCTTTTCGGAGCGGCGAGGCACTTCTCCCCATGTCTCTGGCGTCTCGCGCCCTGATCTCCTCCGCGAGCTCCTCCAACCCTCGAGGGGTACCCGCAGCTTGGGCCTCGAGGTAACGGCGTGTTGCTCGCACCTCCAAGCGGGCCTCGAGGTAGAACTTCACATCGGCGTCCGGAAACACGACCGTACCAATGTCGCGCCCGTCCATCACGATCCCTCCCTGCGCCGCCATTTCTCTCTGGCGCGCCACCATGACACGACGGACGCTGGCGAACGCCGAGAGTTTCGAAGTGGCCTGTTCCACCTCTGGCTTCCTGATCTGGCGGCTCACGTCCTGTCCATCCACGAGAACCAACTCCCGATCACCTGAAGGCACGAACGCGATGGAGATTGCGTCAGCAAGGCGTCGAGCCCGTCCCTCATCGTCCAGGTCCAGGCCCGCCTCAAGTGCCTTCCAGGCCAGGGCCCGATACATGGCGCCGCTATCGATATACCGGTATCCAAGCCGCTTGGCCAGGAGCCGTGCCGCGGTGCTTTTCCCGGCCCCGACCGGCCCGTCGATGGCGATGATGAGGCGGTCATATGCCCTTCCGGCTTCCCTGTCACCTTGCGTAGCCGGGATGGGCATTAGCCCTCCACAGACACGGCCGCACCAGGCAGAATCGCGTTCAGTCGCGCCCAGAAATCGGGGAACGAGCTGGAGACGCAGAGCGGATCGGAGATGCTCGTCATTCTCCTTGCCGCGAGGCCTGCCACAGCCAAGGCCATGGCCATCCGGTGGTCTCCCCAACTGTCGCAGTCACATCCGGAGAGCGAAGCGCCTCCTCGGAGCACTAATCCATCCGGGCGCTCTTCCACCTCCGCGCCGAAGCGACGTAGCTCCTTCGCAAGAGCGGCAAGCCGATCCACCTCTTTGACCCGCAGCTCTGCCGCGTTTAACCACTGCCCCCATTGATGCGAGGGCATCAAGCAGGCCGGTGCGCGTCGGGTTGATGCCCACCCCTCGCAATGTCAGTTCCGAGCCGGGAACGACCAGAGCCGCCACAAGAAAGAAGGCGGCCGCCGAGAAGTCGCCGGGGATCGACATGTGCAGAGGCGGGATGCTCGTGGCGGCCTGTACCCGGACGCTCAATCCGTTGCGGCGGATCGGGATCCCCACCGCTTCGAACATCCTCTCCGTGTGATCACGAGAAAGGGACGGCTCTGTCACCGCCGTCTCCCCCTCGGCAAATAGGCCGGCAAGAAGGATCGCGGACTTGATTTGGGCGCTGGCAATCGGACTGACGAAATCAATCGCCTTGAGGCGGGCGCCCATGATTGCGAGGGGAGGGAGATTGCCGCCGGCCCGACCCAGGATCGCGGCCCCCATCGACCTGAGGGGCGCCGCGACTCTGGCCATCGGCCGCTTCCGGAGATATCGGTCGCCGGTCAGGACTGAAAAAAACGGTTGTCCGGCCAACACCCCAGCCAGCAGCCGGAAGGTAGT
>JACQEV010000319.1 GCA_016200385.1 Candidatus Methylomirabilota bacterium | reverse complement strand
TCTTCGAGGCGGTGAAACGAGCGGCGATCATTCACAAGTGCCTCGTCGGTGACACCCTCGTGATGACCGAGAGGGGTCTCACGAGGCTAAGTGAAGTGCCAAGCGGCACCCGCGTGATGACCGATGAGGGCCCATTCCAGACGAGCGCCCTTCATGACAATGGAGAACAGCCGGTTTTCGAGGTGAGGACCCACCGTGGCTTCAGGATCGTCGGGACGGCTGAGCACAGACTGCTCACAGTGGGCGGCGACGGCCTCTACGAATGGCGGCGGATCGGCGAAATTCGCGACGGGGATTGGATCATCTTGAAGCCGGGCTCCTGGATGGGAGGGGAGACGAGGCTGCCCGAGTTCATCTTTACGCAAAAGCCCGGAAGAAACGCGACCAGCTTTAAGGCGGAGGAGCATCGGCTGCCTCGGGAGCTGACCCAGGAACTGGCGGAGCTTGTCGGCCTCTACATGGGGGATGGATCGAACCATCGCGATGGAATCCGGTTCACGGTCGGCACCGACTCTCCCGAAGTTATTGAGACGATCACGGATCTGAGCTACAAGCTCTTCGGGAAAGAACCCTCGATCTCTGCCTATAGGAACAGGGGGGCCGTCGAGGTTGCCATCCTCAGCACGCAGATCCGCCAGTGGTTTGAGTTCCTCGGGATCATCAAGACCTCCTCCCGCGAGGCCCATGTCCCTCCGATCATTCTCCGCAGTCCCGAAGCGGTTGCCTCCGCCTTTGTCCGCGGCTTGTTTACCGCAGATGGATGCATCCGAGAAAACGGGCATATCACACTGACCACCACCTCGGGGAGATTGGGCGAGGATCTCCAGATCGTGATGCTTGCCCTGGGCATCCCGACCCATCTCCGCCTTGATGTTTCCGAAACGGGATACCGGAGCTATCAACTGTCAGTCTGTACCAAGGCTGGTTTCTTGACGTTCAGGGAGAAGGTCGGATTCCTAAGCCACAAAAAGCAGGAGAGGCTCGCCGCCGTTGAGGAGGCGGCGATCTTCGTGAAAGGGGAGACGATCCCGAATCAGCGTGGGCGGCTGCGGAGCTGGTATGATGCCCTTCCCAGAGGCACGAGGGGTCACGCGAAGGTTCTCTTCGACGATATCCTCAACAGAGTGAGCGAGCCGAGGGAGCTCAGCCGACAGAGAGTGACCGCCGTCATGGAGAGGGAATCCGTGGTCCCTCCGTTCTTCGAGGAGCTCGCGGACCAAGACCTCTTCTTCGTCCGCGTGGCGGCCGTTGGGTATGTGGGAGTCCGCCGTGTCTACGATCTCACGGTTCCCCTGAAGCACGCCTACCTGGCTAATGGATTCGTTGCGCACAATAGTGGCGGAGGAACTGGTTTTGCGTTTTCGCGGCTCAGACCGAAGGACACGCTGGTGAAATCGACGAGCGGTAAGGCGAGCGGCCCCATCAGCTTCCTTCGCGTCTTCAACGGCGCCACCGAGGCGGTCAAGCAAGGCGGGACGAGGCGAGGCGCCAACATGGGGATCCTCAAGGTGGATCACCCCGATATCCTGGAGTTCATCGACTGCAAACTGGACGGTGGGATCACCAACTTCAACATCTCGGTGGCCGCGACAGAAAAATTCATGGACGCATTGGCGAAGGATGAGACCTACGAGCTGTTCGATCCGCACACCAAACAGGCGACCGGCCGCCTCCGCGCTCGCGAGGTCTTCGAGAGGATCGTCCAGGCGGCCTGGCGGACGGGAGACCCAGGGATGGTCTTCATCGACCGGATCAATGCGAGTCCGGCCAACCCGGTCCCGCAGGACGAAGTGATCGAGGCCACGAATCCCTGTGGCGAACAGCCCCTTGGTCCCAACGACGCCTGCAACCTCGGCTCGATCAACCTGGCGAAGTTTTATCTCTCCTCGATCCCGGCCGACGCCAAACCAGCGGAGCGGATCGATTGGGTCGGGCTGGAGCACGCCGTCCGGACATCGGTCCGCTTCCTGGACGACGTGATCGAAGTGAATCCCTACCCGCTTCAGGATATCATCGACGAGGTTCGGAACAACCGGCGGATCGGCCTTGGCGTCATGGGCTGGGCGGACCTGCTCCTCGAGCTGGGCATTCCATACGACAGCGACGATGCCCTTAAGCTGGGTGAGGAGACCATGGGCTTCATCCAGCGGATCGGCCACGATGCCTCGGAGAAGCTGGCAGTGGAGCGGGGGCCGTTTCCGCGCTGGTCTCGGAGCATCTACAAGGACAAGACACCGCTCCGCAACTCGACCGTGACCACTATCGCGCCGACCGGGACGATCAGCATCATCGCCAACTGTTCCTCCGGGATCGAGCCGATCTTCGCCGTCGCCTTCAGCCACATCGTCGGCGACCGGCACCTCACCTTCATCAATCCGGTCTTCGAGCAGGTGGCCAAGCGGCGCGGCTTCTACAGCGAGGAGTTGATGCAGCAGGTAGCGCAGAGAGGGATGGTCCGGGGGCTCGAGGGCGTGCCCGAGGACGTGCAGCGCGTGTTCGTCACAGCGCACGAGATCGATCCGGCGTGGCATGTCAAGATGCAGACGGCGTTTCAGAAACAGACCGACAACGGCGTCTCAAAGACGATCAACCTCCCGAACTCTGCAACGCCGGGGGATATCGCCAAGGCCTACCTGATGGCGTATGAACTCGGTTGCCTGGGGATCACCGTTTTCCGTGACGGCTGCAAGGATACCCAGGTCCTTCACCTGGGGACGGGTCCGCAGGACTCCGGACTCCTTCGGAGCGGGAAGACGGAGCAGAAGGACGCCGCGCCACTCTCGAGGAGTCCAGAGTTCGTCGGACAAGCCCCCCTAGTTACAACGGGGACGCGGCAGGAGGAGGGATTGAAAGTTAAGCCTCGGCCGCGAACGGTGAAGGGCGTGACATACCGCGCTGAGACGCCGCTAGGAGTCGCATACATCACCGTGAACCAGAGCGGCGAGGGTGAGCCATTCGAGGTCTTCGCGAATGTGGGAAAGGTCGGCAGCGACACGTCCGCCGTCTCAGAGGCGATCGGTCGGCTGGTCTCGTTAATCCTCAGACTGCCGTCGCTGATGTCGCCCAGGGAGCGGGTCGAGCAGATAGTGAACCAACTCTCCGGCATCGGCGGCCGCCGGCCGATGGGCTTCGGGAAAGACCGAGTCCGCTCGCTCCCGGATGCCATCGCCCAAGTCCTGGCTGAGCATATCGGCCTGACGGAGCCCGGCGTCCACGAGATGCTAGCGGCGCGCGGCAAGACCACGCTGAAGGCGGGCGACATGTGCCCCGACTGCGGTCTCGCCACGCTCGTCTACGAGGAGGGCTGCCAGAAGTGCTACTCCTGCGGCTTCAGCGAGTGCTAATACCGGTCCAATTAGGGTCGCCTAGCGGCGTTGCTAGCCCCCTGGGCACTTCCTGCGACGTACCCGAAAACGTACGCCTCGGTCGGCCCCAGGGGCTGCGCCTTGCTAGGCTCACTTCTTGGCCCGGCATGGCCCGGTCAACTCATGGCGAAACAGAAGGGGGACTAGTGGGCATGTGAGAGACCTCGGTCATCTGTGTGAAAGGAGGTAATCGAGATGAGGGCACAGGGGCGAAGGGCGGCCGGCCCTGTGTGGGCCGACTGGTTCTTGGAACTAGAGGAGATGCTGAAGCGCCGTAAGGCTAGCCGGAGTGCACAAAGGCAGCCAACTTCTCGGCACAGCCACGGCACTGCTGGCGGCAGGGGCCGAAGCCATTGAGAGAACCTCGAGGCGG
>JACQEV010000318.1 GCA_016200385.1 Candidatus Methylomirabilota bacterium | reverse complement strand
GAGTTCGATGAGATTTATGACCTGACCGCGATCCGAGTGATCACCGAATCAGTGAAAGACTGCTATGGGTCGCTGGGCGTGATACACTCCCTGTGGAAGCCCATTCCTGGCCGGTTCAAGGACTTTGTGGCGATGCCAAAGTCCAACCTGTACCAGTCGCTGCACACGACGGTGATTGGGCCGGTAGGGGAGCCAGTGGAGATCCAGATTCGAACCCACGAGATGCACAAGACGGCGGAGGAAGGAATCGCAGCCCATTGGGTCTACAAGGAGGGGAGGGCGGCGCTGGACCCGGCCGACAAGGGGTTCGCGTGGATTCGGCAGCTCCTGGAGTGGCAGCGGGATCTGAAAGACAGCCGTGAGTTCCTGGAGACGGTCAGGGTGGACCTTTTCCCTGATGAGGTCTACGTCTTCACTCCAAAAGGGGATGTCAAGAGCTTTCCCAAAGGGGCCACCCCTATCGACTTCGCCTTCGGTGTCCATACCGGTGTCGGCCTCACCTGCGTGGGATCCAAGGTGAATGGGCGCTTGGTTCCCCTCCGGTATGAACTGCAGACTGGCGACATCGTCGAGATCGTCACCGATCCGAAGCACCATCCGAGCCGTGACTGGTTGAAACTCGTCAAGACCCCACGGGCAAGGGGACGGATCAAGCAATGGATAAAAACGGAGGAGAAGGCGCGGAGTATCAGTCTCGGCAAAGACCTGCTGGAGAAGGAGCTCCGACGGCTTGGAAAAAGCCCGGCGCAACTCCTCAAGCCGGAAACGGTTGCGAAGCTCGTCGCCCGTTATGGCTTTGTCGCTCCAGATGAGTTTTTTGCCACTGTCGGCTTCGGCAAGCTCTCGCCTCGCCAGGCCATCGCAAAACTCTTGCCGCCAGAGGAGCTGCCCCAGGAGGGAGAGGCCAAGCCGGAGCGGAAGGTCCGGCAGCGGCCGGATGAGGGCGTGACCCTTCTGGGAGCGAACGACTTTCTCATTCGGTTCGCCAAGTGTTGCAGCCCACTTCCCGGTGATGAGATCGTCGGGTTCATTACCCGTGGGCGCGGGGTGTCGGTCCACAGCGCGGACTGCCCTAATGTGGACCAACTGCTCTACGAGCCGGACCGAAAGATCAACGTCTCATGGGAAGCAGCACCGAAAACCGCTCACCAAGTCAAGATCCGGGTGACGATCGGAAAGGATAGGCCTGGGATTCTGGCTGCAATCAGCACGGCGATCTCGGCGAGCAAGATCAACATCGCCCAGGCCGATGTGCGGGTCACGGAGGACCGGAAGGGACTGAACACCTTTACCCTGGAGGTGTCCGACCTGAAGCAGCTTCAATCAGCGATGGGTGCGATTCGCCAGATCGACGGAGTGCTTGGAGTGGAGCGCATTCGTGGTAGCGGATAAGGGGGCTCTGCTTTCAGCCGGCCTTCTGGACACGCCCGGATCGCAGGCACCGGGTGCAGAGGGCCACATAGCGCGTGGCCCCCTTCATCACAACGCGGTGACGCGAGATATTGAGGAGCTGGCGGCGCTTACTGACGTTGTGGGCGTGGCTGACTTGACGGCTGACACGCGGACCCCTTCCACAGATCTCGCACCGCGTAGGATGTGCGACCGGCATTCCTGTCCCTCCGATGGTTGGGTTGGTGTTCAGAGATCTCCAAGGAACGAACGGTATCATACGGTATCAGGGGACCAAAATCAAGCGGAGAAGGATGTGCCCGCGTCGGACGACCAATGAGGGTGATCGGCGGCGTTGTCAGGGGCCGACGGATTCACGCTCCCCGTGGCAGGCAGACGAGGCCAACGTCGGATTATCTCCGGGAGGTCTTGTTCGATATCCTGGCGCAGCAGGTATTGGGCCGAACGTTTCTCGACCTGTACGCCGGGACCGGAGCGGTGGGCATCGAAGCCTTGAGCCGTGGCGCAGCCAGGGCCGTGTTCGTTGAGAACGCCCGAGCGGCTCTTGCGATGCTCCGCCGGAACCTCGATGTCTCCGGCTTCCTCGACCGGAGCGAGGTCGTCGCAATGGAGGTCCTTCGGTACCTGCGGCGCGCGGCCTCTGGATTACAGCAATTCGACATCATCTTCCTCGATCCGCCCTACCAGCATGGAGATGCTGCGGCTGCTCTCTTTCTGATCGCTTCAAAAAGGCTTCTCGCGCTGACGGGCGTTGCGGTTCTTGAGCGATCCATGAAGTCCGACCCGGTGCCAGTCCCTGACGGGCTCACCCGGGTTCGGGAAGTCCGGCGCGGTGACTCGATCCTTGAGCTCTATCGACAGGAGGCGGCGTGACGGCTCTCGCGATCTACCCGGGGACATTCGATCCGTTCACCTTCGGTCACATCGATATCACCAGGCGGGCCCATCGTCTATTTCCTCGTCTCGTCATCGCGGTGACCACAAACTCGGAGAAGTCCGCTCTTTTCAGCCTCGAGGAGCGTCAGCAGATTATCCGCGATGCCACCCGTGGGATGCGGGGCGTCTCGATCGACTCTTTCGAGGGGCTCCTGGTGGATTATGTCCGTCGCAAGGGGGCGCGCGTTGTCATTCGCGGCATCCGCGCCCTATCCGACTTTGAATACGAATTTCAGATGGCGCTGATGAATCGAAAACTCTGCGACGAGATCGAGACGGTGTTCCTTATGCCCCATGAGAAGTATTCGTACCTGAGCTCCCGATTAGTGAGAGAGATCGCCCTCCTGGGTGGGGATGTCTCCGCTTTCGTGACGCCAATGGTCGAGAAGATGTTAAAAGAGCGCGCCGCATTGCATGGGGCGGGACACCCAAGCCCGAAGCCGAGACGATGACGGTCACTCTCTCAAGCCGCGCCAAGAACACCAATCCGTCTGCGACGCTTGCCATCGCCTCCTCTGCCAAGCGGATGAAGGCAGAGGGGTTCGATGTGGTGGACTTTGGCCTCGGCGAACCGGATTTTGAAACGCCGGCGCATGTCAAGGAAGCAGCGATCCAGGCCATTCGTGAGGGGTTCACAAAATACACCGCTGCCGGCGGCATCGACGAGTTGAAGGAGGCCATCATCACGAAGCTCAAGCGCGACAACGGTCTGTCCTATAGCCGGGCAGAGGTGATTGCGTCGTGCGGATCGAAGCATACGCTCTTTAACATCGCGGAGGTGCTGTTGGAGCCGGGGGATGAGGTGATCATCCCGGCCCCCTACTGGGTGACCTATACGGAACAGATCCGGCTCGTCGGCGGGCGCCCGGTCATCGTCCAGACGCGAGAGGAGGATGGATTCCACCTGTCACGCCAGGTGGTGGAGCCGACCATTACGCCCAGGACCAAGGCGATCCTGGTCAACAGTCCCTGTAACCCGACCGGCGCTGTGGTCCCGCTGGAGCAGTTGAAGGCAATCGCCGCGTTGGCGGTCGAGCGAGACCTCCTGCTGGTCTCGGATGAAGCCTATGAAACGCTGACCTACGACGGGCGTGCCCACGTCAGCATTGCATCACTGGACGAGGAGGTGAAGCGGCGGACGATCGTGGTCAATACGGTCTCTAAGGCGTATGCCATGACCGGCTGGCGGATCGGATACGCGGCGGGGCCGGCGGAAATCATCAAGGCAATGGGCGATATCCAGGGCCAGACGACGTCGAATCCCACCTCGATCGCACAGAAGGCCGCCATCGCCGCTCTCCTCGGCCCGCAGGATGATGTCCGGGCCATGGTGGCAGAATTCGACCGGCGTCGGCGTTACCTGGTCGGGCGGCTGAATGCTATCCCCGGTCTCCGTTGCGCGAACCCAGAGGGCGCGTTTTATCTCTTCCCGAATTTCTCCGCCTTCTACGGGAGGAAGTCGAACGGCGGCCCGATACGGAACTCCGCCGAGATGGCCACCTACCTCTTGCAGAACGCGCATGTCGCGTTGGTCCCGGGAGCCGATTTCGGCAGTGATTCGCACCTCCGCCTTTCATACGCGACACCGATGGAAGCGATCGTCAAGGGGGCAGATCGTTTGGAGCGGGCATTGGGGGCGCTTCGCGCCTGAAGCGATCACCCCGTCCCGGAAGGCGTGAGGCCTGTCTCACGAAGAGCCGCTTTCTGGAGTCAAGCAGATTGATGGGTGGGCAGAGCATCGAGGAGCAATGCCAAAGCTGAAGCTGATCACCTATGGCTGTCAAGCCAACGAGCTGGATTCGGAGCGGATTGCAGGCCTCCTGGCGCAGGAGGGGTACGAACTGATCGAGCGGGAGGAGGAGGCCGATCTGATTCTTCTCAACACCTGTGCAATCCGGGAGAAAGCGGAACAGAAGGTCTACAGCCGCCTCGGCACCTTTCAACTGCTGAAACGCCGGAAGAAAGGACTTCGCATCGGCATATGCGGGTGTGTGGCTCAACAAGAGGGGCAGGCGCTGCTGAATCGTTTTCCGTACCTGGACTTCGTGGTCGGCCCAGGGCAGCTTACCTCAATCCCCAAGCTGCTCGACACACCGGCCAAGAGAGGAATTGCGACCGCGAGGGCGCCCGGGTTCTCCTATCCTTCGATCGCGCCGGTTCAGCGTCGAAGCGGCATCAAGGCCTGGGTCAGCATTATGGAGGGGTGCGATCGCTTCTGTACCTTCTGCGTGGTTCCCTTCACGCGGGGACGGGAGCGGAGCCGACCCTCCCAGGACATCATTGAGGAGATCCGGAACCTGGAGCGGCAGGGGTACCGCGAGGTCACCCTACTGGGCCAGACGGTTAACTCCTACGGGAAAAAGCTCCGGCCGCCCACCAGCTTCGTGGAGTTGCTCCGGAAGATCGATCACATCGTTGATGGAGCGGTCAGGGTGCGCTTTACCAGCCCACACCCCGCTAACGTGACCGAAGAGCTTGCGGAGGCCATTGCGGGTCTCCCCAGTCTCTGCGAGCACATCCATCTGCCGGTTCAATCGGGCTCTGACGAGATCCTTCGCCGGATGAAGCGGGGCTACGGTCGGGATGAATACCTGGAGAAGGTCGCGCTCCTGCGGGCCAAGGCGCCGGGACTCGCAATCTCCACCGACATCATTGTGGGATTTCCCGGTGAGACAGAGGAAGATTTCCAGGACACCCTGGGCCTGATGCGGACGGTCGGCTACGACGGAGCCTTTATGTTTAAGTATTCTCCGAGACCTCATACCCCGGCCTTGGAGATGTCCGCTCAGGTGCCCGAAGAGATCAAAGGGCGTCGACTGGAACAGGCGCTGGCTCTCCTGAACCAGTTGTCTCTTGAACGCAACCGTGCATACCTCGGCCGAACAGTGGAGGTGCTCGTGGATCGCGAGGACGCCAAGGGGGACCATGCTCGCCTTGCCGGTCGGACCAGGCAGAATAAGATCGTCCATTTTTTTGGAGGAGGGGTGGTTGACGGGGACCTTGTTTCCGTGGAGATTTGTGGCGCCAGCCCCCTGCATCTGCAAGGTGAGCTGGTTTCGTCGCAGGCCTCGGCCCGGCGGGGAAAAGGATTTGACAACCCTGCGGCCCCTATCTATGATAGCCCAAACCGCCGAGGGGAGGGCTGATGAGGCACTTCAATCTCATGAAGCCGGCGCCGGCCGCCGATCCTGATGAAGAAGAGACGCAAGACACGAGTGAGAGGGCTCCCTCGAGGCGTCGCATTCTCCTGCTCAGCCTGCTCCTGGTTGTGGTCGCTTTGTTCGGAGTGAGGAACTTCCTCGGGCCATATGTCGGGAAGAAAGCCGAGGCGCCTTTACCTGCGCCTAGCGTGACTCCACCAGCAGATCAAGCCCCTCGGCCTTCGCCTGCGCCTCCGGCTCCCGTAATCCCGGAACCAGTGACAAAGGCACCTAGCTCTGGCCAGGGGGTTGCGCCGAGCCCCACCATCATGTCTCCGCAGGAGAAGAAGGCCGAAGGCGAGCCTCCCAAGGAACGAGGGGCGAAGGGGCAGGAAGCTGTTGCGCGGCCAGCCGTAAAGGCCACCCCTGGAGGGCGCTTCAGCGTTCAGGTTGGAGCCATGGCGCAGGAAGCCAATGCGCAGGTCCTCAGTCAGAAGCTGGAAAAGCTCGGCTACGCCGTGACAATCCGGAAAGGGCGCACGTCCGCGACCCAACACGTCGTCCTGGTGGCGGCGCCGGGTGAGAGGAGCGAAGCGGACGCCTTGGTGGAAAGGCTGAAGGCAGAGGGGGTGTCGGCGGTCGTGGGCGAATCAGATGGCGGCTACCGCGTCGAAGCCGGCCGGTCAGCGGTGCTGGACGAGGCAATCGATATCGCCCGTGAACTTCAAAAGAAGGGGTTCACTCCAAAGATCGCATCAGAAACGGCGGGGGCCACGCTCTATCTGGTGAGGGTCGGCCAATTTGCCAGTCGCGGTGAAGCGAGCAAACGGGCCAAGGAGCTCCGTGAGAAAGGGTTTCCGGCCCTGATCGTAAAGAGATAGTATCCGCTGGGGCTATACTGAATCCCGGCAGCGACATATCTTCATGAGGAGAGGAGGGAAACGATGACGAAGGCCGACATAGCATCGATAGTCGCCGAGAAAGGCCTCATCAAGAAACAGGCGATGGAGGCCGTGGAGGCCACCCTTGACATTTTGAAGGAAGCCCTCAGGAAGGGAGAGAAGATCCAGCTTGTCGGCTTCGGCTCCTTTCAGGTCAGGGCGAAGCGGGCCAGGAAAGGGCGGAATCCTCAAACCGGTCAAGAGATCACCATCGCAGCGCGAAAGGTGCTGAAGTTCAAGCCCGGTAAAGCCCTGCATCAGGTTGTGAACGCTGCTGGCTAAGTCGCCGGCTTGATGGAGGAGAGAGGGTCGTTGCCGAGGGCACGCGAGGGGTTGGCGCGATCGAGGGCTCGGGCCTCACGAAGGCCGATCTCGCGCCATGGCGATGACGTCGAGGTTCCGGAGAAACTCTATTTCAAGATCGGAGAGGTCGCTGAACTGACCGGCGTCCAACCCTACATCCTCCGGTACTGGGAGACCGAGTTCGGCACCCTCCGCCCGGCCAAGAGCCGCAGTGGGCAGCGCTTGTACAGACGCAATGACGTCTTGGCTGTCCTCCGGATTAAGGAGTTGCTCTACCGACAGCGGTTCACCATTGCCGGCGCCAGGCGCCGTCTTGCAGCAGAGCAGGAGCCCCTTCCCCCAACAGTCGTGGACTCCCTGCGGCGGGTGAAGGACGAGTTGAAGGGTATCTCCTCATTATTGCGCAGGCATTCCCCTTGACGTGAAGAGGACGCATTATCGGGGCGTGGCGCAGCCTGGTAGCGCACTGGCATGGGGGGCCAGGGGTCGTTGGTTCAAATCCAATCGCCCCGACCAATATTGTCTTATCGAGGTGTAGTGGTCACGTGAGGGCAGATATCGCATCTGCTCTTTTTTTGGGTTATCAATGAATATCCTGATATCGAATGATGACGGGATTCATGCTCGGGGTCTCCGCGTGCTCGCGGATGCCCTGTCCAGCCTGGGGGAGGTGTGGGTGGTGGCTCCGGATCGTGAGCGGAGCGCGGCCAGCCATTCCCTCACGTTGAATCGACCTCTCAGGGTGACCAAGGTCGGTCCCACCTGGTACACGGTTGATGGCACGCCGACAGATTGTGTCGCCCTGGCGGTGATGGGCATGGTCAAACGGAAGTTCGATCTGGTCGCCTCCGGCATCAATCTTGGCGGGAACATGGGCGATGATGTCACCTACTCCGGGACGGTGTCTGCCGCCTTCGAGGCGACACTGCTCGGCGTTCCGGCCTTTGCCATCTCCGTTGCGGCAGACCGGCGGGTGGACTTCAGCACGGCGGGTCGGATCGCCGTGACCTTGGCGGAGCTGATTGCAAAAAATGGCCTGCCGGCCAACACCCTGCTGAACGTCAACGTGCCAAATCTCCGCCCCTCAGAGATCAAGGGGGTGGCGATCACGCAGCAGGGAAGGCGACACTATGGCGACATCATCGTACGGAAGGTGGATCCTCGTGGGAAGGCCTATTACTGGATCGGAGGAAAGGAACCGAGGTGGGAGCCATCCGAAGAGAGCGACTATGCGGCGGTGATGTCAGGATGTATCTCGATCACGCCGCTGCACTTGGATCTGACCAACACTGGAGCCCTCGAAGAGCTACGGCGGTGGGAGTTCCCTTGGAGGACGTGGGAAGAGGCGGGCAGCCATCAGCGGTCTAAACCTCGCACGCAGAAGAAGCGCAACTCGACCGCTGCGTGATCCACCCACTGACCCTTCACAGCAGGGCTGCCGCGATGTCGCATGAAGGGCATGGGGCGATATGAACAGGCGGTCAGTCCTCTTATGACGGATTTCGCTGTCGCCCGACAGCGGATGGTGTCCGAGCAGTTGCAGAGGCGGGGTATCGCCGGCCCCAAAGTGCTGCAGGCCATGGGGAAGGTCCACCGGCACCTCTTCCTGGAAGAAGCCCTCTGGGGGCGAGCCTATGGGGATTACTCGCTGCCCATTGGCGAGAAGCAGACGATCTCTCAGCCGTTCATGGTCGCCCTCATGACCGAGGCGCTCGAGTTGCAAGGCCATGAGCGAGTCCTGGAGGTCGGAACCGGGTCAGGATACCAGACAGCGATCCTGGCCGAACTGGCAAGTAAGGTCTATTCCGTCGAGCGCATCAAACCGCTAGCGCTACGGGCGATGCAACGCCTTGAGTCGCTCGGGTATTACAACATTCTGATTCGGATGGGAGACGGCTCTGTCGGGTGGAAGGAGATGGCGCCGTTCGATGCCATCGTCGTCACCGCGGGCACTCCCCAGGCTCCGATGGCTCTCATTGAGCAGCTCGG
>JACQEV010000023.1 GCA_016200385.1 Candidatus Methylomirabilota bacterium | reverse complement strand
CGAGCCGTGCATCGGCACCAAAGACCATGCGTGTGTGGACGTCTGCCCCGTAGAGTGCTTCTACGAGGGGGAAGACATTATTTTAATCCATCCGGAGGAGTGCATCGATTGCGGGGCCTGCGATCCGGAGTGCCCGGTGACCGCGATCTTCGAGGCGACCCAGGTTCCGGAGCAGTGGAAGGATTACATCGAGAAGAACGCTGCACCCTTCAGGGATGGGGGACACGGACTTCCGGTGGCGGTACAAAAGGCCGCGTGGGAGGCCCAGAGGGAGGTAGAGGGGAGCGTCGCGAACCTCTATTACAAGAAGTACCCCAAGAAAGAGTAAATCCGCTCTCGTATCGACACGTCCAGGCTGATAGCACCTGAGGGCTATCGAGCTCCGTATTCTCGAAGTTTTAACATGGGCTTCAACAGCCGGTGTGCTGTAGGAAGGTTGTTGGAAGGAGGTTGAAAAGTGGCGGGCTTTGTGAAGGTGGCGACGACCAGCGAGTTGGCACCGGGCCAGACCAAAAAAATAGAAATCGGTGGCAAGACCATCGCCCTCTTCAATATTGGAGGGACCTACCATGCTATCGACGATACCTGTACGCACAAGGGTGGCCCCCTCTCCGAAGGGGAAGTGGAAGGAGACGAAGTAACCTGTCCCTGGCACGGGGCGAAGTTCAAGGTTACGACGGGGGAAGTGCTCGGGCCTCCTGCCCGGACCGGGGTGTCGAGTTATCACGTCCGTGTGAGCGGCGCGGACCTCGAAGTGGAGGTGTGAACACCACCACTCCAGGGCGCTTGCCGATTTCTTGATCGTCGGGGAATTCAGGCGGCCGCTTCTGCAGTTCCCGGAGTGCCACCGTGCAGAAGAGCCTGAGTCGCCGCCGACCCTTCGGCCACGCATCGCGATTTCGTGTCGTCCCTTGCCCGTGGGTCTCTTTGAGCCACCTCTCCACCTTCTGCTTCGGTCTCTATTCTTCCCTGCAAGCGCCGCCAGATTGATAGTGTAGGTCACTCCTTGAAGTTCCTGCCGGACCCCGTCGTGATAAATTAGGGGGGCGGGCAGGAGGAGGAAGGTTGCCATGCGGATGTATGTGGCCGGCCGGTGGATCGACACAGAGAAAAAGATCGAGGTTCTGAATCCATACGACGGAAGTGCTGTGGACACCGTGCCGCGGGCTGATCTGGGCGATGTAGACCGGGCCCTGGAGAGCGCGGTTCGTGGCGCAAAAGCGATGGCGAAGCTTCCCGGGTACGACCGCCATCGGATCCTCAAGAAGGCGGCGGACCTGATCGAGGCGCGGACCGAGGAGTTCGCCAGGACCATTACCCTCGAGGAGGGAAAGAACCTGGCGGAGTCACGCTTCGAGGTGAGCCGGTCAGTCCAGACCTTGACCCTGTCCGCCGAAGAGGCCAAGCGCCTGCATGGCGAGACCGTTCCGTTCGATGGCGCCCCTGGTGCCGCGGGGAAGTTCGGCTTCACGCTGCGCGTGCCGTGTGGCGTCGTGGTGGCCGTCACCCCGTTCAACTTCCCGCTGAACCTGGTGTCTCACAAGGTCGGGCCCGCCTTGGCCGCCGGCAACGCGGTGGTCCTCAAGCCGGCCGAAGATACCCCTTTGTCGGCCCTGAAGCTGACGGAGGTGTTGCTGGAGGCGGGCCTGCCGGCTGAGGGAATCGCCTGCCTGACTGGCATTGGAGAGGAGATCGGCGATGCGCTGACCGGGGATCGGCGGGTTCGCAAGATCACGTTCACGGGAAGCCGAGAAGTCGGGGAGCGGATCTGCCGAAATGCGGGGATCAAGAAGGTCACGATGGAGCTCGGCAGCAACTCGGCGGTCATTGTCATGCCCGATGCCGATCCGGAGAAGGTCGCCGCGGCCGTGGCCGCAACAGGCTACTCAAACGCGGGACAGGTGTGCATCTCCACCCAGCGGGTTCTGACGAGCGGCAGAATCTACAGCGATTTCCTGGACGCGGTCAAGCCCAAGGTCGCGGCGCTGACCACCGGAAATCCCCTGGACGAACGGACCAAGGTGGGCCCGATGATCCGAGAGAAGGACGCCATCCGGGTAGAGGAGTGGGTGCGAGAGGCGGTCGCGGGTGGCGCCAGGATCGTGACGGGTGGGCAGCGCCATGGGGCAATCTACACCCCCACCGTCGTCGCCGACGTCACACCCGAGATGCGAGTCTCGTGCGATGAGCTGTTCGGGCCGGCCGTCGCCGTCACCCGGTTCGAGTCGATCGACGAGGCAATCGCGCTCGCCAACGACTCGATCTACGGTCTGGCAGCCTGGATCTTCACAGAGAATTTGGAGTGGGCAATGCGGTTCGCGCGCGAGGTCGAGGCGGGCAACCTGATGATCAACTGGGGCCCCCAATGGCGCGCTGACCTGATGCCGTACGGTGGCCTGAAGGAGAGCGGCTTCGGCAAAGAAGGCCCGCGCTATGCCGTCGAGGAGATGACAGAGCTGAAGCTGGTCTGCTTCCATCTGCGGAGTTAATGCAAGCGGATTCAATGGAATGTCATTGCCCCGAAAGTCCCCCTCACCCTCGCCCTCTCCCCCAGTTGGGGGCGAGGGGCCATAACGGGATTTTCATGCCCATGGGCGCGCCGCAGGCGCATGAGGT
>JACQEV010000322.1 GCA_016200385.1 Candidatus Methylomirabilota bacterium | reverse complement strand
GTGCAGCGACCCCGACTACTACAAATGGGGACAGTGGCTCTTCCTGAAGATGTACGAGAAGGGCTTGGCCTACAAGAAGTCCTCGGCCGTGAACTGGTGCGACGTGTGCCAAACCGTGCTGGCCAACGAGCAGGTGGAGGGCGGCTTGTGTTGGCGGGATGAGAGCCCCGTCGTCCAAAAGGAGCTGCCCGGGTGGTTCTTCAAGATCACCTCCTACGCCGAAGACTTGCTGACCGGCCTGGACCAGTTGCCCGGATGGCCCGAGCGTGTGAAGGTGATGCAGCGCAACTGGATCGGCAAGAGCGTCGGGGCGGAGGTGCGCTTCCCTCTCGCCGACCGCCAGGAGGCGCTCACGATCTTCACCACCCGACAAGACACGCTCTTTGGCGCCACCTTCATGATCCTGGCTCCCGAGCACCACCTTGCCCTTACGCTCTCGAGAACAACGCCACAGGAGCGGAAAGTCCAGGCTTTTGTGGAGCGGATGAAGCGCGAAGACAAGATGCGGCGAGCGGCAGCCGACACCGACAAGGAAGGCGTCTTCACCGGGGCACACGCCATCAATCCCCTGACCCATGAGCGGATCCCGATCTGGATCGGAAACTTCGTCCTGCTCGAGTACGGCACCGGAGCCATCATGGCGGTCCCGAGCAATGACCAGCGCGACTTCGAGTTCGCCAAGAAGTACGGCCTCCCGATCCGGGTTGCGGTCAAGCCGGTCGATACCGATCTCGACGAGGCCAAGATGGACGCGGCGCATGAGGGGGAGGGTGTGCTGGTCAACTCGGGTCCTTTTACCGGCATGCCCAGCCAAGATGCGCGCGAGGCGATCGCCGATTTCCTGCAGCGGGAAGGGATCGGGACGCGCGCGGTCAACTACCGGCTTCGCGACTGGGGGATCTCGAGACAGCTGTATTGGGGGAACCCGATCCCGATCATCTATTGCGATCGGTGCGGGACGGTCCCGGTTCCCTACGAGGATCTGCCGGTCATCCTGCCTCAGGACATCGGGATCACCATGAAGGGCGGCTCCCCACTCGCAAAGGAGACCTCGTTCGTGAACGTCCCCTGTCCCCGCTGTGGACGTCCAGCCAAGCGAGAGACCGATACGATGGACACCTTCGTCGATTCCTCCTGGTATTTCCTCCGGTTCGCCAGTCCCCACGCGCACGATGGGCCGGTAGCGCCGTCTCAGGTCAACTACTGGATGCCGGTGGATCAATATATCGGGGGAATCGAGCATGCGGTCCTCCACCTCCTGTACGCTCGATTCTTCACGAAGGTGGTCCGCAACCTCGGGCTGGTCATCGTCGATGAGCCGTTCACAAGGCTGCTGACCCAGGGAATGGTGTGCAAGGAGACCCATCGTTGCCCGGAACACGGGTTCCGGCTGCCAGAGGAGGTCGATGCCGAAGGCCGGTGTCGGGAATGTGGCCGTCAGGTCGAGATCGGGCGGACAGAGAAGATGTCAAAATCCAAGAAGAACATCATCGACCCAGAGGATCTCCTGGAACAGTACGGTGCCGATACTGCTCGCCTGTTTTGCCTGTTCGCCGCGCCGCCGGAAAGAGATCTGGAATGGTCTGACCAGGGAGTGGAGGGATCGTTCCGCTTCCTGACCAGGATCGCCCGCCTCGTTGAGGAGCAGGAGGAGTCCCTCACACGAGCCTCTGTCCCGATCCCTTTCTCGAGACTCATTGCAGGTCGGGCCCTCTACCGGAAGGCCCAGCAGGCGGTCAAACGGGTCACAGAAGACATCGAAGACGAGTTCCACTTCAATACCGCCATCAGCGCCCTCATGGAGCTGTCCAACGAGATCAGCCGCTTCGACCTGGTGGGTCCGCCGGGCGAGGAGGAGGAACGGCGCTTCGCCTTCACGTACGCGGTCGAGACCCTCTTGATCCTCTTGTCGCCCTTTGCGCCGCACCTGTGCGAGGAACTCTGGGAGCGCCTTGGCCGGGACCGGAGCATCTTTCGAGCGCCCTGGCCGACCTACGAGCCCGCCGTCATCCAGGCGGAAGAAATCCTGGTGGTCATTCAGGTGGACGGGAAGGTTCGGGGCCGGGTGTTCCTGCGCGCAGATGCCGATGATGAGGCCATGCGGAAGGCAGCCCTCGAAGATGATCGGGTCAGGGGATGGCTCCAGGAGAGATCGGTCAAGAAGGTGGTGGTGGTGCCGAAGAAGCTGGTGAACATCGTCACCGGGGGACGCCGGTGAAGGCCATCGCCCAATTGGTGCTCCTCCACATGCTGCTCCTCCTGACGCTGGCCGGATGCGGCTATCGGCCGCTGGGGTCCGGGGGGATCAGCGATCTGCCGCCCACCGTCAAGACGATCGCCATCGGCACCCTCAAGAATCGGACTCTCCGTCCGACCATTCAGCCGGCATTGAAGGAAGCCCTCATTCGCCGGTTTGCGGCCGATGCCCGGATCCGAGTCGTGGAGGAGGGAGCCGACGCCCTCTTAGAAGGGGCCATCGAAGGGTTCGGTGAAGAGCCGCTCGCTTTCGATTCCACAGACACGGCCAGAAGGCTCCGGGTGAGCATCTCTTTTTCGTTTACTCTCACAGATCGGCTGAAGGACAGAGTGCTGCTCCGCGACGGGGTGGCCGGGGTCGCCTATTACCTCGCTGCGCCAGGCATCGCTGCCAC
Source organism: Candidatus Methylomirabilota bacterium (assembly GCA_016200385.1). GTDB lineage: Bacteria > Methylomirabilota > Methylomirabilia > Methylomirabilales > Methylomirabilaceae > Methylomirabilis. Next base: position 8,760 of record JACQEV010000322.1, on the reverse strand, counting down.
CAGGGCCGCCGAGGATGAGGCCACCCTCCGGGCGGTGGCCGATCTGGCCGAACGGGTGGTCAATCGGGTCGTGGACGGGGTGTGATGGAACGGAGGGGCGAGAAAGCCCGGTCAGTTACCGAACAGATCGGCAGGGGGAAGATCGCGCCCGTCTACTGCCTCCACGGGGAAGATGACTACCGCAGGGAAGAAGCACTCACGCAACTCATCAATGCGTTGCTGACGGAGGGTGTAAGGGATCTGAATCTCGAACAGATCCGACCGGAGGAAGCAGGGACAGGGTCGATCCTGGGGGGCGCCAGAACCTTACCGTTTCTTTCGACCCATCGGGTCATATTGATCCGAGGCGCCGAGGCTCTATCCCGAGAGCAACAAGAGGAGGTGCTGGCCTATCTGAACGATTCGTCTCCTACGACCTGCCTTGTGCTGTCCGCGGCGCGCCTTGACCTCAGGACCCGATTGGCGGCGGCGATTCAGAAGAAGGGCGTCGTCCTTCGCTTTGATCGACTGGAAGCCGGTTCGTTGCAAGACTCGCTTCTGGCAGCGGCCCGGGGACACGGGAAACACCTTTCCCCGGAGGCGATCGATCTGCTCATTACACTGGCAGGTGATGATCTGCGCCAACTGATCTACAGCGTAGAGAAAGCGGCGCTCTTCGTAGGGGAGGGCGAGGAGATAGGCCCTCAGGACATCGAGGCTCTGGTTGGTGAGACCCGGGCTAGGTCGATCTTCCAGCTAACCGATGCCGTTGGCGCCCGGGACCTGGATACTGGGCTCCGCTGTCTGAGCGGCTTGTTGGAGGGTGGGGAAGAACCCCTGGCAATCCTCGGGATGCTTGCGCGCCAGATCCGCCTTCTGGTCCGGGCGAAGGCGCTTCAGCAGCAGTCGGCCCCGTCGAGTGCCATGGCCCGCGCGCTCGGCCTGCCCCCTCGTGTCGTCGCAACCATAGCCGAGCAGGCCGCCTTGCTTTCTTGGCAACAGCTCTCCGACTCCTTCCGCTGTCTCTCCGGGGCCGACCTTGCAATCAAGACGGGAAGGGCCGGTGCCCCCTTGGTCCTGAATCGACTTGTCTGGGATCTCTGTCGGGTGTGAGGCTTACGACGATCGCGTGAGGGCGTGGAGCTGGCGAGCCAGTCTCGACTTATAGCGGGCCGCGGCGTTCTTGGGGATGAGCCCTTTACCTGCGGCCTTATCGATCAACGGAACGGCGTGCGCGAAGGCCTTTTCCGCTCCCTCCCGATCTCGTTCCTCTAACCCTGCCCGTACCTTCTTGATGGCCGTTTTTACGCTGCTCTTTGCCGCGCGATTGCGAAGGCGTCGTGTCCGGCTCTTCCTCAACTGCTTCTCTGCTGATTTGATAATCGGCATCGGTGCATCTCTCCTTTGTTGGGCCCGCCGCATACGGGTTCGGGCGGGCAGTGGCGTTCATTAAAGAGGAGTGGCACAGGCTTGTCAAGGGATTTCTGATGGAACAGGAAAAGCCGGGCAGGATCGCACGGGCCGCGGGCGTGGTGAGCGGCGCCACCCTGCTGAGCCGAGTCCTTGGGTTTGTGCGTGATCTGATCATCGCCAGGGCCTTCGGCGCCGGAACGGCGACGGACGCCTTTTTCGCCGCCTTCCGCCTCCCGAACATGCTGCGGGAGCTGCTGGGCGAAGGCGCCCTCTCGGCGGCGTTCATCCCGGTCTTCACCGAGTCGTTCTCGAAGCGGGGCCGAGAGGGCGCCTGGCGGCTGGCCTGGACCGCCCTGACCCTGCTCACATCCCTTCTCGTGCTGGTCTCCGTCGCGGGCATCCTGCTGGCCCCGTGGCTGGTCCGGCTCATCGCTCCCGGGTTTCAGGCCGTTCCGTCGAAACTCGACCTCGCCATCTTCCTGTCCCGCATGATGTTCCCGTACATCCTCTTTGTCGGGGTGGCGGCTTTGCTCATGGCGATCCTCAATGCCCAGGGGCACTTCGCCACCCCAGCCCTCTCGCCTACCATGTTGAACATCGCCATGATCGGGTGCGCCCTCTTTCTCACTCCACACGTGGTCCCGCCGATCCTGGCCCTGGCAGTCGGCGTCCTCATTGGTGGAGCCGGCCAGCTCCTGATCCAGATGCCGGTCGCATGGCGACGGGGGATGAGCGAGCACCGGGGCATCGATCTGCGTGATCCGGGCATCCTGCGGATCGCACGCCTCATGGCCCCGGGGGTTGCAGGGCTTGCCATCACCCAGGTCAATGTCTTCATTGGCACGTTCCTCGCCTCGTTTCTGGGGGAGGGGGGCATCTCGATCCTCTACTACGCCTTTCGCCTCATCCAGTTCCCCATCGGCATGTTCGGTGTAGCAATCGCCACCGCAGCCTTTCCCACGATGGCCAAGCAAGCAACCGACCGCTCACTTGCGGAGCTGGGTGACACCGCGGCCTACTCCATCCGCCTCGTGCTTTTCGTGACCCTGCCTTCGATGATAGCCCTCATGGTCTTCCGAGTCCCAATTGTCCAGCTCCTCTTTGAGCGGGGCGCGTTCGACCGATCGGTTACCCTGGCAACGGCTGACGCCGTCTTTTTCTATGCCCTTGGCCTGGGAGCCTATGTCTCGAACCGAATCCTCGTCGCCGCATTCTATTCGATCCAGGATACGACGAGCCCAGTCAAGATCGGGGCGGTCGCCGTGCTGGTGAATATCGCCTCCAGTCTGCTGCTGATGCGGCCGCTCGGGGTGGGCGGCCTCGCGTTGGCGACGGCCCTGTCATCCTTTGCGAACCTGGGCCTTCTGCTGACTGCGCTGCGGCGACGCCTTGGCCGGCTGGGCAAGGTCTCGCTTCTCCCCTCGCTGCTGCGACTCGGCGCTTCTTCCGTCATAATGGGCCTGGTGGGGCTCGCGCTCTTGCATCTCCGCGACCCTGTGACGGTTGGAGCGACCTTCCAGCGCGCCATGGTGTTGGCGTGTGAGCTGCTCATAAGTTTCGCCGCCTTCCTCGCCGCCGCCGCCTATCTGCGCTCCGAGGAGTTGAGGTCCCTGCTCCAGAAGGTCTTCCCCAGGAGGCGGCACCCGCCGAATCTCTCTTCGGGGGAAAATTTTTATTGACGTCGCAAGGGAGGCATGATAAGTAGTTAAATTTACTACGCCCCAGTGCGTGAACTCGCACCCCCCCGACAGTCGACATTCCAGTTGAGGGCTTGGCTGCATCGCTGCCCAGGATATTGGAGGGCATTGTGGAGGGAAATTCCGTTTCGGCGCCAGAGGGGGAACAGCGCTTACGAATAGAGAAAGAAAGAATCGGTTCGAGTCCGCGCAGGACCGCCATTCGAACCCCTGGCAGTAAGATCAGGGGAACGCCATCGGACGAGTGAAAAGAAGAGGGAGGTCGAGAAGGTAATGCCGATAAGCGCTTTTGGGAGTCCGGGTCTGGAGAAGAACGTTGGAAACTTCGAATTGATCGATACGCTCCGGGAATGGGGAATCACTCATTACAGCGGCGTGAATGGTGGGGGAGTCGTGCATGTCACGAAGTATCTCGTCCCGCTGACCGATCTGTCGCAGGTTGCGGATGGCGTTCCACGAATGCTGACTCTGGGCGAATACGCGTCGGGTTTCATGCCGTTGGGCTATTACTTAGCCTCGGGGCGAATCGCCGCCTCGATTACGACGACTGGGGCGGCCACGAAACTCGGAGCCAGCGGGCTCACTGATGCCAAGCTGCATAATATCCCAGCCCTGTATCTTATCGCCCTGAATTCGACCGGCTCCATTGGGAAGGCGCCCCTACAGGATGTGTCAGAGTATGGCATGAACGTCGTCCCGCAGCTTCAAGCTGAGCTGGGGGACGGCTGTATTGTGATCGATAATATCCACCGGCTTGAGCAAGATCTTGTCAAGGCTCAAAGTATTCTTCTCGAATCGCGACCGGTCGCGATCGCGTTCCACCCCGACATCCTGGCCAGGGACATCCAGGTGGATGTTCCGAAAGCCGAAAAGCCCCGCATCCTCCACAAAGAAGATATCGAGGTCTTCCTCAAACAGTTCCCGCCGATGGCAAAGAAACGACGGGTGATTATCTACGTGGGCGAGGAGGCGGCGTTCAGTCCGAACATCCAAGAGCTTTCCACGGAGCTGTCTGAACTCCTGCAAGCCCCTACCGTCTGGTCCGTCAACGGGGCCAACGCCGTTTCCCACAAGAACCCGTATGGCTATGGGTACATCATGTTCGGCGGCAACGACAAGGCCATGGAACTCTGGCGGAGCATGAACCAGGAGGACATTCTGATTACGCTCGGGTTCTGCCCGGGAGAGTATTCGATCAATCTCGAGTCCATTCCGGCCAAATGGACGTGGCACTTTGGCGCGTACATGCATGGCTACGGCGAGATCAAAGGTGATTTCCGACACCGATGCAAGGGAGGCTACACAAAAATCCGTGGCGATATCGCCTTTGCGCTCGAAGAGGTCATCCCCCGGTTGAAGGCACTGGGCGTAGGGAACGATAGGCCGAAGGTCGAGAGGCCGGACAATCTGAACTTCCGGGAGGTATGGCGAGACGTCCGGAAGGACTGTGTGGACTTCGTTTCCTTCTACGAGGAATTGGCAAAGCACTGGCAACCGAACAGCATTGGGTTCGATGACGTCTGCATCGCCTACAAGGATCGCCAGTATGTCACGCAACGGCCCGACCCGAACATCACATTCTGGACCATGCATCATGGCTCTGCGATGGGCGGCGCATACGGACTGGGGGTTGGCGCCAAGCTGGCGGATCCGAGTCTCCACACCTTCATCTTCTCGGGGGATGGGTGCTGGAGGCTCTATGGCGGGTGCCTCTCCGAGGCGGCAAACCTGGATCTCCGCTTGTTCATCATCAATAACGGCACCTATGGGATCGTCGATAAAGGTTTGGAGATCATCATCCCAACGGTCGAGAAGCGGCGGTATCACTCGAAGTTGCGCAGCATCGACTTTGTTGCGGCAGCAAAGGCCCACGGGTGGGATGGCTTCTACCTGAAGCCCGATCTGAGCAACCTGAAAGAGATCATGGACGCCTGCAATACCCTGGGAGGAAAGTCCATTCTGGTGGATGTTCCAGTGGATAACGAGCAGGTGGTCGGCCTGAACGCGCGACTGCTGAACCTTACGGCTCAAGCCTACCTGTAGGAGAGGGGATAGGGAGAAGGGAAGATGGCGAAGCTCTACTATGACAAAGATGCAGATCTCTCGTTGTTGAAGGGAAAAACGATCGCCATCATGGGATATGGAAGTCAGGGCCACGCCCATGCTTTGAATTTCAAGGACAGCGGCATGGATGTGATCGTCGGCCTCTACAAGGGGAGTAGATCGTGGGACAAGGCCAAGGCCGACGGCCTGAAGGTCGCAACCTGTGAGGAGGCTGCTCAGACGGGCGATATCATCATGATCCTTTTGCCCGACCAGACCCACAGGCAGGTGTATCAGGAGGCGATCGAGAAGGCGCTGAAACCGGGCAAGACCCTGATGTTCGCCCACGGCTTCAACATCCACTTCCATCAAATCCTCCCTCCGGCGACCGTGGACGTTTCGATGATCGCGCCCAAGGCCCCAGGGCACCTGATGCGCCAGGTGTTCACCGAAGGCGGCGGCGTCCCGGCCCTGCTGGCCATCCACCAGAACGTTTCGGGGAAGGCAAAAGAGGTGGCGCTGGCCTACGCGAAGGGGATCGGTTGCACGCGAGCCGGTGTCCTGGAGACCACCTTCCGTGAGGAGACGGAGACCGACCTGTTCGGTGAGCAGACGGTTTTGTGTGGGGGGATCTCTGCGCTGGTCAAGGCCGCATTTGAGACGCTGGTGAATGCGGGCTACCAACCGGAACTCGCCTTTTTCGAGTGCATGCATGAGTTGAAGCTGATCGTTGACCTCGTCTACCAGGGTGGCTTGGCGTACATGCGCTACTCGATCAGCGACACGGCAGAGTACGGTGACTACACCCGCGGCCCCCGCGTCATCGACGAGCGGGTCAAGGCCGAGATGCGGAAGATCCTGGACGAAATCCAGAGCGGGGCCTTCGCTCGCGAGTGGATCCTCGAGAATCAGGCTGGTCGGCCGGGCTTCCTTGCGATGCGCAAGAAGGACGCGGAGCACCCGATCGAGAAGGTGGGCAAGGAGCTCCGCTCGATGATGACCTGGATCAAAGGGCCCGGCAAGCACTGATGCTCGACCCTCAATGGGGACGAGATAGCGAGAGCGAGGCGATCAGGTCAGCACCTATCCGAGTCAGACAATAGCACGTACCAGGCCCTCGCGCATGGGCGGAAGGCCCGCGAGGGCCTTTGTTTTTGGCGTGAGCGCGCGATGTTGGATGAGAGCGGAATGGCCGGTCTGCCAATGGCGCATTCCCTCGAGATCGAGGACATCTTGCCGGCCGTGAGTACGAGCGTGTTGCGCAGGACGTCAAGGGGCGCTGGAAGTCAATCAGCGGTCCTGCAGCCCCGCAGATGAGGTTTCGGCGGGGCCAGGGAGTTATTCGATCCAGATGAAGATCGCAGACATGTACGGCAAGGGCAAGTTCGGTCTCTCTTTCGAGATCTTCCCGCCCAAGTCTGACGCCGGGGAGGCGCAGCTATTGGCCGCCCTCGATGCCTTGATGGTCTTCCAACCTTCCTTCGTATCCTGCACCTACGGTGCAGGAGGATCGACCAGGGACAAAACGTTGGAGCTGACCGTGAGGATCAGCAAAGCATTCGGCGTCACGACGGTAGCCCACCGGACCTGCGTGGAATCGACGCAGGATGAAATCCGCCAATGGTTAAAGAAGGCATCCGATTTAGGCATCGACAATATCGTCGCCTTGCGGGGCGATCCCCCCAAAGGGCAGGCGGCGTTCAAGAAACCCGAGGGCGGGCTTGCGTACGCCAACGAGCTCGTCGCGCTGATTCGCCAGGAGTTCCCCCACTTCGGCATCGCAGTCGCCGGCTATCCCGAAACACACCAGGAGGCACCGAGCCGTGAGGTCGACCTGGCGAACCTGAAGCGAAAGGTGGAGGCAGGCGCAGACGCAGTGATCACCCAGCTCTTTTATGACAATGCCGATTTCCTGGAATTTCGCACGCGTTACGACAAGGCGGGTATTGTCGTACCGCTGATTCCAGGTATCCTGCCAGTGATCAACATGGGGCAGGTTCAACGTATTGCCACCTTATGCGGGGCCAAGTTGCCGGCACCATTTCTTGCCGACCTGCAACAGTATCGGGATGATCCGAATCGGCAACTAGACGTGGGTGTCCAGTACACCATCCGCCAATGCCAGGCACTCCTTGACACCGGTATCCCTGGCCTTCATTTCTACGTCCTCAACAAGGCTGAAGCCCCGTGCCGGATCTTACAAGCCTTGAAGCTGCCAAGGTGAGCTTGGATCCGCTGAGCCTCTCCTGGGTGACCCCCGTCTGCCGTGACCAGGCGATCATGGGGTCGGCGTCTTGCGCGGGCCGCGTTGATGAGGAAGCGGGCATGTCTTATAATTCGTTGACAATGATGATGTCAGGAAGCCGGTGACCGCTTGACACCTACACCGCTCCTTGTGCTTTTCGGGCCGACTGCAGTCGGGAAGTCGCGCATCGCCCTCGCGCTGGCGGAAAGAGTAGGGGGCGAGATCCTTGCGGCGGACTCAATGCAAGTATACCGCGACCTTGACATCGGTACGGCGAAGCCCGACGCGGACGAGCGACGGAGGATCCCCCATCACCTCCTGGATCTCGTGGAACCGGATCAGTCATTCACCGCTGCCGACTATGCTCGACTGGCGCGCATCACCATTGCCGATATCCGTGAACGCGGACACGTGCCGATCCTGGTTGGCGGAACCGGTCTCTATGTCAGAGCGCTCTTACGTGGCTTGTTCGAGGGGCCCGGAGAGGAAACATCGCTCAGGGAGGCACTGCGCGAGGAGGCGGCACGGAACGGTGTCTCCGCCCTTCACCGGCGGCTTCAGGCGCTCGATGCGGAGGCGGCGGCTGCCATCCACCCGCACGATCTGTTCCGGATCGTGCGAGCGCTCGAAGTATTGGCGCTGAGTGGCCGCCCCATCTCGACCCTCAGGGCGCAGGCACGGCGGCATCACACGCGGGTGCCTGGACCCATCCTCCGATTCGGGCTTGAGCGGGATCGCCAGGAGCTCTATCAGAGGATTGAGACAAGGGTAGAGGAGATGTTGGCCAGGGGATTCTTGGAGGAGGTTCGCAGGCTGCTCGACCGCGGTTATTCTCCTGCTCTCAAGCCGCTCCGGGCCATCGGCTATCGGCATCTGATCGGATACGTGAAAGGGCACACCACCCTTGACCGGGCGGTCACGTGTCTGAAGCGTGACACCAGGCGCTACGCCAAGCGCCAACTCACCTGGTTCCGTCACGAAGAAGAGGTCGAGTGGCATCGGGTCGAAGGGCCTGCGTTGGCCGAACGGGTGCTGGACTCGTTCGTTGAGCGAATCGAGGGCGCATGCGCGAGACAGGAATAGAGCGGATGCGCGTGATCCCGGCCGGTCCCCTGAAGGGCGAGCTGACCGTCCCGGGCGACAAGTCGATCACCCACCGCGCCATCATCCTGGGATCGCTGGCCGATGGCATCACCGAGATCACCGGAGCCTTACGGAGCGACGACTGTCGCCGCACCGCCAAGGCCTTGTCCGCCATGGGTGCCGTCGTCCAAGAGCTCGGTGATGATCAGCTCCGGATTCGAGGATGCGGGCTCCACGGGTTGAAGGAACCGGAGGAGGTCCTGGATGTGGGGAATTCCGGGACAACGATCCGGCTGCTGG
>JACQEV010000321.1 GCA_016200385.1 Candidatus Methylomirabilota bacterium | reverse complement strand
GCCTGAGTGCTGGGTCAATAACGTTGGGGATATTCGTTGCTGCGATCACAATGACTTGCCCTCGGGACTCAAGGCCATCCATCAGGGCCAGCAACTGCGCAACGACTCGGCGTTCGACCTGTTTCTCACCGCCCATCTCCTCCCGTTTCGGCGCAATGGAATCGATCTCATCAATGAAGAGAATAGCGGGCGCATGCGCCTGGGCATCTTCAAAGACCTTTCTCAGGCGTGCTTCCGATTCCCCATAGAACTTCCCCATGATTTCCGGACCGCTGATGTCTGTGAAGTAGGCGTCGGTCTCATTGGCCACCGCTTTCGCGATCAAGGTCTTGCCGCAGCCCGGAGGCCCGTACAGAAAGACCCCTTTGGGAGGCTCAATTCCCAGCCGCTCGAAGACCTCCGGATATTTCAAGGGCAGCTCGATCATTTCCCGGATGCGCCGAATCTGGTGACGCAAGCCACCGATATCTTCGTAGGAAATCGTGAGCCTGCGCTTTCCCTCGGCGGGCTCAACCGACTGGAGCTGGATCGTAGTGCCGGTAGTAATGACCACCGGGCCCTCTTTGGGAAGCGTACTGACCACGGAGAATTCGTAGTTCTGCGTTCCGAATAATGCGGCGCGGATACGGTCGCCGGAAACCGCGGTGAGCCCTTCGAGAAGCCTTCCCAGATACTCATGGCCACCCCGGCGAGCGCTGCGCATTACGGTAAGGGGAGCAAGCACAATCTTCTCTGCAGGTTTAGCGGTTGCTTTGGCGATCGCGACCTTCTCATCGAGACCAGCTTTTGCATTCTCACGGATCAGGCCGTCAATGTGAATCGTTGATTTCCCGCGATCCTCTGGGTAGGCGGGCATGACCTTGGCCACGGTCTTCCGCTTTCCCTCGATCTGGATACAATCGCCAACCCCTAGCCCGAGCCGCTCCATGTCCTTGGGATCGATTCGAGCGATCGCCCGCCCCACATCCTTGGCCTGGGCTTCTACGACCTTAAGCGCCAGTTGCGTGTTTGCCTCCGCGGCCATCACGTTGTCTCTGCAAGACCCTTTCCGTTTGCTTTTTGCGCTCAGAGGAAATCTTGCTTGGGCGCTTCACAGAATCTAGACGCGTCCTTCATCTTCATAGCGTTCGACTTATCCACACTCTGGGGGTTGCAGTTCAAACAGGAGCGTCGCTTCGCCCTGAGAAAGTGACTTTCTTGAAGTCCCATTTTGGAACGATTCCGCAGCCGGAGGGGCCAAGAAAACTCTCTCTCCTCGAGGCGATTGTCTGAGGAGCGCCAGCGTTTTGGAAGGAGTTAGCTTGTACAGGGTTTTCTTTCGGGGAAATCGAACGGCGCCCTCATGCTGGCGCCCACCCGTCTTTCGGTCAAGAAGTCTGTTCCTTACGCGTACCTCGTTTCCGTGGATACTGTCTCACCGCACTTTATGACGAGCCTGCTTCAGGCTTTTTCGAGCGTGATCTCCAGGATCCCATTGTGAAAGCTTTTCTGGAGGCTCTCCTGCTTGACAGGGCAGGGCAACAGGATCTCCTTAGCGTAGTGGCGTTCCTTACCCACAGCATTCAGGTTGAGGATGTCACCTTTCAGCTCAATGGATAACCCTTCATCACTCACTCCCGGCAGCTCCGCGATCAGGCGGACGTGGCTCTTTTCGTCAAACAGATCAACAATCGGCTCTCGGACTTCTTCTACGACCGGGCCCTCGGGCGTCTTCTTGAGGTTGCCGAAGGTCTCGAAGACCGACTTGCCTCCCTCCAGCGTCCGGACCGAAACACCAAAGATGCCCTGGAGCTCCTTGCCGCCGGGACCCCTTGCAGTGAAGACCCTCTCTTTCCTGATCTCTTCACCGTCTTCAGCAAGTTTCCCGGCGAGCTCAATCAGATTGCCCAAACCCCTGAAGATCCCGCCTAAGGAGAGTTTGTCCAGGCCCAAGTCAGTCTCGATCGGTTCTTCTTTACGCATCTTTTCGGATTCTTTCTCTTTTTTCTCTTGCGTTGCCATGGAGCTAGTCCCCCTGTACACAGTGAAAGGTGTGGTCGCAGCGCGTCCGGATAAGGTCCTCGACGACGGCAAACATCTCCTTCTTCTGTTTGCGTCCCTGAGAGCCACTGGTCTCACCCGTTAGCACGTCGAGGCAGACCTCACGAAAGATCGGGTCGTGCGTGCTGGCGCGGGCCTGGCGGATCTTCAGAACTTTGCTAATAATAATGCAGGCGCGCACGGTTGGCTTATAGCAGCTATTGCCCAGGTCGCGTAACGCGCGCACGAGTTGGACGATGCGCTCGGCTTCTTGGCGCGCTATCCCGGAGCGAGCTTCGGTGATTGCAACCTCCGTCTCTTCGTCGAAGTGATCGAGCTCGATGGTCACCATGCGATCTCGCAGTGCATCCTGGGTTTTATGAACCCCGGCGTATTCCTCGGGGTTAGAGGTAAAGATAGCCCGGAAGTTCGGATGTACCTCGAGACAATCACCCTCGCCACTGACCATGGGGAGCGCCAGAAGCCGCTCTTCGAGAATCGATAACAGAACATTATTGGCCTCGGGGCGGGAACGGTTAAATTCGTCGTAGATCAAGGTAAATCCCTCGCGGCACGCCTGTGTCAGGCGATTGTCCACCCAGCGCATGGAGACATCCTCTTCAGTCTTGAGGACACGCGAGATGAACCGGTCGACGACCCTTCGCGACCGGTAGCCATGCTCCCCGCCAATGAGATCGGATGAGCCAAACTCATCGTCACCGAAGATGAGCATCGTCGGCTGATCGAGTTGGCGCGCAACGTGCATAGCCAGGGTTGTCTTGCCCGTGCCCGCAAGGCCTGAGAAGTGGACCGGGTACCCGGCTTTCAGATACGAGAGAGAGCGCTCGGTGAGATTGCAAACAAGGGGGGTCTCAACAAAGCTTTCCTCGGGATCCAGTGACAAGACCGTTGGCTCTACCGCGTAGATCATCCCACGCCTCACTTCGGGTGCCGGCGCTTTTTCGCGAGAACCGTGGCTGCCTTCTGCCAGGCCTTTCTTGCTGCCTGGAGGTCCTCCCGGAACGTCTCGGACCGCTTCCGAAAGTCCTCAAGCATCTCGGCTGTCTCTTCCCTCAACTGCAAAGCACCTGACTTCAGTTCGTTCAGCAACGCTTGTGTTTCGCACCGGATTGATTGGACACTGAACTGAGTGTATTCATGCAGCCGCTCCGAGCGCAAGAAGTTGCTGCCGCGCCTGCGCTGGTGTGAGGT
>JACQEV010000320.1 GCA_016200385.1 Candidatus Methylomirabilota bacterium | reverse complement strand
TTCTCGTTCCCCCCGTGGACATTTGGGATCCACTCGCCTGGCTTCCTCGCGTAGTCCAGGTAGAGCATCGAGGCGACAGCATCCACCCGCAAGCCGTCCAGGTGATATCGCTCGAGCCAGAAGAGCGCGCTGCCCAGCAAGAAGTTGGCCACCTCGTTGCGGCCGTAATTGAAGACCAGGGTGCCCCACTCGCCCTGTTCGCCCTTCCGGGGATCGGCGTGCTCGTAGAGGTGGGTCCCGTCGAAGTAGACCAGCCCATGGGGATCGCGGGGAAAGTGGGCCGGCACCCAGTCGAGGATCACGCCGATGCCGCGCTGGTGCAGGTAATCGACGAAATACATGAAGTCGGCCGGCGTCCCATAGCGACAGGTCGGTGCGTAGGAGCCGATCGTCTGGTATCCCCAGGACCCGTAAAACGGATGCTCCGTGATCGGAAGCAACTCGACGTGGGTATACCCTAATTCGCTGACGTAGTCCGCCAATCGGTGCGCAAGCTCCCGGTAGGACAGAAAACGGTTCCCTTCTTCCGGTAGCCGCATCCACGAGCCCAGGTGGACCTCGTAGATCGCCACCGGGCGCTCGAGGTGGTTACAGCGCTCACGAGCCTCCATCCATGCCGCATCCCCCCACCTGTAGTTGTCGAGATCGTACACGGTCGAGGCGGTCCGGGGCGGCGGCTCGAAGGCAAAGGCGAATGGATCGGCCTTGAGGGCGATCTCCTGTCCGGAGCGCGCCTTTATCTCAAACTTGTACAGCGCGCCTTCCGCCAGACCCGGAATGAACATCTCCCAGATCCCGTTTCCGGGGTGGTTGCGCATCGGGTGGTGCCTGCCGTCCCAGCGGTTGAAGTCACCCACGACGCTGACCCTCTTTGCATTGGGGGCCCAGACCGCAAAGCACACCCCCGGCACCCCCTCGAGTTTCGTCAGATGTGCCCCTAGCTTTTCGTAATTCCTGAGATGGGTGCCCTCTCTCATCAGGTACAAGTCGTAGTCGCTCAGGGTCGGCGGAAAGCGGAATGGATCTTCGATCTCGAACCGGTGTCCCTGGTTATCGATCACCCGCAGTCGATAGGCAAAAGGGGTGTGATGTCCCGGAAACACAGCCTCGAAGAGGCCTTCAGGGTGCACCAGATCCATTGGCCGCCCCTCGTCAGGGCGATCGGCTGGGACAACCGTCACCCGCCTGGCGTCCGGGAGGAAGGCCCGCACAACCACGGCGCTCCTGGCTCCCTCGCCGATCTGATGAGGGCCAAGCAGTGCGAAGGGATCTCCGTGCTCACCTCGGACGATCGCTTCTATCTCTTCAGTGGAAAGCGTTGCCGGCATCGGACTCACCCATGGTGGTTATGATCGGTCTTGCTTGACACCGAGGCGTCGTAGAGAGAGCTTGAATACTGGTACCGTTCCAACTATTTATGGCGACTTTGCCTTTCCGCGCTGTCGCGAGCACTGCCATAAGGGAGGCCGCTCACATTCGGCGCATCAAGTTGGAACGGCACTGGGACGCAAGAAGATCGCTTGAGTCGGCTAGCGTGGGACCCACCCAAAGACATTGGCGCATCGTAACACAACCCTTCCCTCACTTTCAACGGTGCCCCAGCGCCGGTAGTGGGTCAGTTTGAGACTTGCGAGCCAATGCGTGACAGGAGTTGAGATTCTTCGCTCCGCTCAGAATGACACTGGCGACATTTGTCATCCTGAATCCTTCGACTGTCACTCTGAGCAAAGCGAAGAGTCTCAGGACAAGCTCCGTGAAGGATCTCTGGCAAAATGACCCACTACCCCAGCGCCGTCCCAAGATTATGAAAGGGGTTCCGGCCAATCTTGACCGAACGCAAACGCGGCTCCACGACTGCTCCAGAATCCCATCAGGGGCGTTAGGTCGGCTAGTGCCGTTCCAACTATTTACGCCAAATGGTGAGGCTAGCGAAAGCGGTAGTTCTTAGCAGGGCCCCTGTCGGCGATAAGCCGCAACGAGTTGGAACGGCACTAGCGTTGCAAAGTCAACCAATGAAATAAGTATCACCAGACTCCGGTTCTGAACGCTTGGCCCGTCGGCGGCTTGCCACGGCGGCCATCCGACGTCCTCGCCTCAGGCCAACTTGGAGACCCTTCCGCAGGGCGGCAACCTCCACACGGGCCCTTCGAAGAGCCCTTTCCCGAGCGCTCAGGGGCGGGGAGCTTTCGCTCAGAACAGCGTTCGCGCGATCGATGGCTTGACGCCCGATCCGCCGACCAGATGCGAAGGTATGATCCAGGCCCTTGAGGATCGCCTGCCATCCCTCCGCGATTTTCTGATAGTCAGACTCCAACCGTTCTACGGCGAAAGCCAACCGCACCTGGGCATCACCCGTTGCTCGCTGCAATCGCCCGCGAATTCGCAATAGGCGACCCTCAATCGCTCGGAGGATTCTGGCGTACTCAGTGATCTGGCCTTCCAGGCGCCGTCTGTGTCCGCGCCAGAGAGTTTTAGTCGTCTTGTCAACCATGTCGTTCATCTCCTTTCTTCACTGCATGCGGTCTGGCGCCAAGGGCGCACGGCACAAACACTGTGGTCGGCTGACGCAGGGGCGCCTGAGCAGAGAATCTCCGGCGCGAGGCCGGCCATGCCCGAGCGGCGAACAGCAGATGGAGATCTGGGAGGCACAGGAGGAGCTTCAACCGAAGTAAGAGAGGAAGGGTCGTGTACTGAAATCGAGGCTCCCATCGAAGAGGCTTGGATGGTTACCGTCTCGCCTGCAAAGGAAGCTCGATCGTTCCCTGTCCGGGGACCCGCATTCACTCCCGACCCTCAGGGTGTGCCCTTGATGTTCTTCGATTCATGCTCCTGAAGCTGCTGCTCCAGTTCAACGATTCGCTGTGACTGTTCCTTCAATCGTGCTCGCAGACGAAACGTTCCCGGGATGCTCAAGAGGACCGCCATGATGACTCCGACAGCGGTCGAGATCAGGACCACGACCACCAGCGAACTGTGAAACTGCCAGCCGATGAATTTCACCACCGCCTCGCCGGAGTTCTGGATGGCGAAGATGGCGATCGCCACCGCAAGAATCAGGAAACCTATCAGATAGAGCTGATTCATGGCCGCCTCCTTGCCAGTCCTATTTCCCCAGCCCCTCCACTTTGATCCGGGCGATCCGCCGACCTTCCATATCGACCACCGTCAACTTCATCCCTTGATACTTGATGATATCGCCGCCTTTGGGCATCCGCTGAAGCTGGGACAGCATGAAGCCTGCCAGGGTCTCGTACTCCGACGACTCAGGAAATGGCAGCCCGTACTCGTCCTGCAAGTCTTTGAGGCTCAGGGATGCGTCGATGAGGAGCGAGCCGTCCTTCAGCCGCTCGACTGGCTTGCCGGCGGCATCGTACTCATCGTGAATCTCTCCGACGATCTCCTCGAGCAGATCTTCCATCGTCACCAACCCGTCCACGCCGCCATGCTCGTCCACGACGATCGCCAACGACATTCGCCTCCGCTGAAGCTCCTTCAGGAGCTGACTGACCTTCATCGTCTCCGGCACAAAATAGACCGGGTGGATGATCGCCCCGAGCGAGGCTGGCCGGCTCTCCAGTTGCATGCGCAAGAGATCCTTGTAGTACAAGACTCCGCAGACGTCATCGAGACTCTTCCGGTAGACGGGATATCGGGAATGGCCCGTCTCAACGATGAACTTGAGCGCCTCCTCCAGAGGTGTCTCCAGCTCGATAGCATCGATCCGTGGTCGAGGGATCATGACTTCTCTGACCGAGGACTCTGTAAACTCGAAGACGCTGTGGATCAGTTCCTGCTCCGTCTGGTCGAAGATCCCCTTCTCCTTGCCCTCGCGGACCATCAACTTAATCTCCTCCTCGCTCACGAAGCTGCCCGCTGCGTGGGGAGGGACGCCGAACGGGGAGAGGATCAGGTGGCTCGATGCGATAAGTGGACGGGCCATAAACCAGAACCACCGCGAGAGGATCTCGAGGGGTCTGGCGATCTTCAGTGCCACCCGCTCCCCATGGCGGAGGGCCAGCGACTTGGGGACCAGCTCTCCGAAGACGACGCTCAGATACGTAATGATCAGGACCACGAGCCCGAGGGCGACCAGCTCGCCTCCCACCCGCAGTCCGACCCCCGGCAGGTGATCCAGGAGCGGATGGGCCACCTTCACCGCTAGCGCCCCGCCAATGGCCGAGGCGAGCGTGCCGACCAGGGTGATCCCGATCTGAATGGTCGCCAGAAATCGGTCGGGGTCGTCTTTGAGCCGCTGAATCGCTACAGCCCGCCCCTCTCCCGCCTCCGCCAGTTCCTGTACCCGGCTGCGGCGGAGCGAGATCACCGCCACCTCGGAGGCGGAGAAGAACCCGTTGATCAGGATCAGCAGGAAGATGAAGACGGTCTCCAGTACCAGTATTCCGCTGCCTAAGCCCTCCATCACGTTGCTCCTTTTTAGCTCTCAGGCATCAGCGATCAGCTTTCAGCTAAGAGCTGACCGCTGAATGCTGAAGGCTGCCTTCAAGGCCAGAGGCCGGGATCCGCTGCCAGTCGGTCTTCGATCGGGCGAAGGCGCTGCCTGAGCCTTCCGGTCGAGAACCCGAATCGTTCACCGAGACGGAGCAGGGCTGAGACCAGATCGTAGAGATCCTTTGAGCCCGTCTGAAGCAACTGCTCGATCAGCGGCGGCGCTCCGTGCGCGAGGATCTCATCCATGAGGGGAACGATGTCGGCTGATTCCAACGGGCAGCCTATCCGGTCAGCGAGGTCCAAAATCTCCTGCGCCAAATTCAATCCCTCCAGGTCCGGATGCTCTCGCAGCAGCCGCATCCTCGCAATGAATGATGCGGAGAGGAGGTCCTTCAGGCGATGTTTCTGCCCGAGGTCGAGCCGCCTCGCTTCATCGGCCACTGTGAGAAGGGCGCGGTTGGCCTCCGCGTCGCCGTCGGACAGCCATTCCCGCAGGCGGGCCTCCAGATCCCGGGCGAGGATGAACTCGGTCGGCGCTCTCAGCGCCTCGGGAGGGGAGAGCCCCTCGTTGAAGAACTCCCTCAATAGCCAACGGGTTCGCGCCGCCAGCTCATCGTAGCCTTTGTGGAGTTCTTCCTCGCGTCCTCTGTAGAGGGCAAGCAGGATCTCCTGGCGCTCTTCTGAATTGAACATCTTCAAGGAGATCGGGACTGCCTGGGCGCGATCCGGCAGCGAAGCGCCCTCGGCTCCCCTTTCAAAGCCCTCACGCCAGCGGTTGAGGTCTTTCTCTCCTCTCCAAGGGAACAGATACCCGGCCATCCCGTCGGCGTCCAACCAGCTCAGGACAAATCCGATCTGCTCCCGTTCCAAGGTCAACGACGATCGCACATCCACGCTGCCCACGACCATCGTCCCACCCATGATGGGACGGCGCTCGAGGGCAAGTCGATAGAGGTCGAAAGCATAGACCCGATACGGATCTGGCAGGCCGCCCGCCACTGACCGCACCGCATAAAGGGCTGCGAAGCGGGTGGGCTCCACGCGTGCCGTGCGTACTCTGGCCTCCCAGATCCGTCGGCCGTCGCGCTCCGAAGGAAGGTTGCTCTTGGCTGCCTGGAGCTCGGCCAGGAATTTCGCCTCTATGTTCCCCGTCGCCCAGGCAGACGCCAACTCGATAGCCCGCGCGGCATGTCTGAGGTTCTGGACCGGTTCGACGCCGGAGATGTCGGCAAAGAACCAGCCACAACTGGTCTGCATGAGGAGGGTGTGCCGCTGCATCTCCAATAGCTGAAGCGCGGCCGCCCGCTGCTCCAGCGAAAGCGACCGACGCCCGTGCTGGTCGAAAAACGCCTCGACAGAGGGGGTGCTCCGGTCAAGCATCAGGGCGATGTAGCCGTCCCTCGCGGCCCAGACATCGGTGAAATACCGACCTCCCTGCTCCACGAAAAGGCGACGGAGCCCGTCCCGTAGCCCCTCGAGAGCTGCCCGCAGGGGGACGCGCCAACCCTGGCGCCAGCCGGGCTCGCCGCCGGTGCTACAACCGCAGTCTTCTTTCCATCGCCCGAGGCCGTGTGCGCAGCTCCAGGCGCTTCCTTCCCGAATGAGCACCTCGTAGGCAGGCGGATGGCTTTCGAGATACTCCCCGAAGTTGGTGATCGCGGGATCTCCGGGCGCGACCTCTCGCGTCAGGAGGGCGGCCAATGCGCGCTCTCCAAGTCTGGTGTGATGGCCGTAAGACTCCCCGTCGGTGCAGAGGATATACAGGCCACGGTCTGGGCCGCGGGAGGCCTCGACGAGTCGGCCGATGAAGCGATCGGGCGACTGCAGCAGGCCCTCAAAGGCAATGGCCCTGGAGAGTGCCGGGTCGTAGAAGAACAGGTCGATCGCTCCCCCACCAGGCAGGAGGCACCGATACGTACGCCTCGGATCAATCCCCTCTGGGCCAACCTCGCGCCACCCCTCCTGGCCGATCGAGCGAAACCGGACTGCCTGCCAGGGCGCCAGGACGGTGAAGCGAATTCCATGATCGTTCAGAAGCTGAAGGATTGCCGAGTCAACCGCAGTCTCTGGGAGCCACATCCCCTCCGGCTCCCGTCCGAAGCGGGATCGGAACTCGGCGATCCCCCACTTGACCAGTGTGGAGCGGTCTTGTGGATCGGCAAGCGGAAGGATCGCATGGACGTACGGGTGGGCAAGGGCGTTGCCGTGACCGGCGAAGCGGATCAGGCTTTGTCGGTCGGCCTCGATGATGCGGCGGCAGGTCTCTGGGGCGTGCCGCTCAAGCCATCGGAAGAGGGTGGGGCCGACGTCGAAACCGATCCCGGTGTAGTTATTGACCAGCCCCACGATCCGTCCCTCATCGTCCAGAAGCCTGGCCCACCCATTTGGCGTGTAACATTCGGCAGCGATCCGGTCGTTCCAGTCGTGGTAGGGGGCGGCGGATGGCTGCCGCTCAACCTCGTCGGTCCAGGGATTCTCGCGCGTCGGCTGGTAGAAGTGGCCGTGGACAATCAGGGAAGCCGATGGGACTGGATTCATCGCGGTTCGGAGGACGCGCCCGCTCGCCGGGTAGATTGGATCAGGCTTCGCAAGATCAGGCTGCGATTCGCCCCTCTCAGCAGAGATGCAAGGTCCTCGTACAGCGTGGGGTCATCGATGAGCGCTCCCAGCGTTCCCTCTCCTTTCGCCAGCCGGGCCGATACCAGCTTGAGATTCTTGGAGGCTTGCTCGAGATCTGCCATGATCGTATCGGCTCGCGGATCTGCAAACAGGACGTGGGCCAGCCCTTTTTGATCCTGGAACTTCGCCATCAGCCCGCTCACCGCGCGGGACGCGTGTTCCAAGTCGGTCAGGACCTCACGGCTCTTCGGATCGTAGAGAAGCGCTGGGAGCAAGCCCTTGCCCTCCTCTAATGCCTTCGACATCCGCTTGAGCGAGGTGGCGGCTTCGCTCAAGTCTTTCAGGGTAGTAGCTGTGGACTTCTCATAGACCAGCGCGTGCAGCAATCCGCTGCCCCGCTCG
The DNA here is from genome assembly GCA_016200385.1 of Candidatus Methylomirabilota bacterium. Classification (GTDB taxonomy): domain Bacteria; phylum Methylomirabilota; class Methylomirabilia; order Methylomirabilales; family Methylomirabilaceae; genus Methylomirabilis. Next base: position 2,663 of record JACQEV010000320.1, on the reverse strand, counting down.
ATCTCCCCCATGATCCGGTTGAGGGAGGCGATGCTTCCGCCGAGATCCTGTCGCGCAGCCGCCCCTGCTCCACCGCCCAGGAGATTGCTCAAGGAGTCCGAGATCTTCATCACGTTGTCCACGATCTGATTGCCTCTCTGGAGGAGCTGGGCGTAGTCCGGCGGGTCGATACTGGCCACGACGGCCCCTGGGGGAAGGACCTTCTTCTCGGGACTTCCCACCGTCAGCTCCAGCACCTTGTCTCCCACGAGTCCGATGGTTCCGATGCTGGCGATCGAATCCTCCCGGATCCGATCCTGGAGCCTGGCGTCGAGGCTCATGGTCACCCTGATCTTCTTGCTGGAGAGGTCCTTGCTGAAGGTAATTGCGCTGATCGAGCCGATCGAGACGCCTGCGAGCCGGACCGGCGCCCCGGTATTCAGCCCCTCGATGGTGCCGAAGAAGGCGTGCAGGCGGTAGCGGCGCTCGAAGATCCGGCTCTGGCTCCCGATGGTCAGCACAAAGACCATGAAAAGAATCAGGAGTCCCAGGACAAAGATTCCCACCCGCAAGCGCATCGACTGTTCACGTTCCTGCATTTGCTTTCCTCCTGGTTAGCGTTCAGCGTTCACCTTTCAGCAAGACCAATGTAGGGGCGCTGCTTGCTGCGCCCTTTGGGCAGGGCAAGCCCTGCCCCTACGCTGACCGCTGATAGCTGAGTGCCCCCCACTTTCATGCCATCGTTCCGGCAATGAACTGTCGAACCAGCGGCAGATCAGAGCCCTCGATCTCCTTGGGGGTTCCTGCGAAGGCAATCTTGCCCTGATAGAGCAGCGCGATTCGATCGGAGATCTTGAACGCGCTCCGCATGTCGTGAGTGACCACCACTGAGGTCACGCCAAGCTTCTCATCCATATCCACGATCAGCTCGTTGATCTTCTCGGTGTTGGTAGGGTCGAGGCCGGTCGTCGGCTCGTCATACAGAATGATCCGCGGAACCAGGGCGATCGCTCTGGCGAGGGCCACCCGCTTTCTCATCCCGCCCGACAGCTCGGCCGGATCTTTGTCCTCGATGCCCTCGAGCCCCACAAGGCTCAAGGTTTCCCTGATGCGCTCTCGGATCTCCTGCTCCGACATGGAGGTGTGCTCCCGAAGGGGGTAGGCGATGTTCTCTCCCACGGACAGGGAGTCGAAAAGGGCCGAGCTTTGGAAGACCAGTCCGATCTTCTTGCGGACCCTGATGAGCTTATCCTCCGTCAGGGGAACGACGTCCTCTCCCTCGATCAGCACCTGCCCTGCCTCCGGCTTCATCAAGCCAACGATCAATTTCAACATGACGCTCTTGCCCATCCCACTGCCGCCGATGATGGTGACCGTTTCGGCGGGCCGGATCACGAGGTCCATCCCGGCCAGGACCGGGGTGCGGTTGAACGACTTGTGGACTTGCCGGAACTCGATGACCGCGTCGCTCATCTTACCAACCCTCCAGCCACCAGAAGAACTTCGTGAGGAAGAAATCCGAGATAATGACGATGATGGCTGATGTGACAACCGCTGCTGTGGTCGCCTTGCCGAGTCCCTCCGTTCCTCCCGAAGTCTCCAGTCCCTTATAGCAGCCGACGATGGCGATGATAAGACCGAAGATCACCGTCTTGCCCAGACCGCTCACGATATCGGCCAGTGTCAGGTTGCGCGTCACGGTATTGTAGTAGAGCCGGTAATCGACCTGGAACTCGTGCCTGGAGATCACCATCCCGCCGAGAATCCCCAAGACGTCGGCCATGACGGTGAGGAGCGGCAAGACCAGCATTGCGCTGAGGACCCGTGGCACTACCAGTTTCTTGATCGGATTCGCGCCCATGGCTCGCATCGCGTCGATCTGCTCGGTGACCTGCATCGACCCAAGTTCGGCGGTGATCCCCGAACTGACCCGCCCTCCCACCAGAAGGGCTGTGAGGACCGGTCCTAGCTCCCGGACCATCGAGAGCGACACAATGAGTCCGACGTACCCCTTCGCCCCGAACCGCCCAAGGCCGTAGGCGGTCTGCAGCGCCAAGACGAGGCCGGTGAAGATCGCGGCCACGCCACCGATCGTGATCGATTTCACCCCGAGATGATCCACCTGCTGAATCAATGCGCGGAGGTTGTACGGAGGTCTGAATGCGCAGGAAAAGGTCTGATAGGTGAGCTGCGACAGCCCGCCCAGCAGCTCGAGCATTCGCAGGGACTGATCTCCGATGGTTAGGGCCGCGTTCCGCATCGCCCGTCCTCAGCGGCCCCGCGTTCCGGTGAAGAGCCACCCCTTCACGAACCGCTCAAACTCCGACAGCCGGTCCTGATAGACTGTGGGAGCGGCCACGTAGACCAGGTCATAGACGCAGTCATTATCCTTGGCGACATAGCTGCTCACCATCACATCGGCATCCTTGAGACGTCCCTCCAGTACGGTATGGATCGCCTCCGTGCCGTTGAGCGATACCGGCTCCTGCGCCATAACCTGCTTTGCGCTGATCCCGAAGAACAGGCGCCTGGCCAGGACTCGGAGCGGGATCACCTGCTGTCCTTCGCAACTGACGAAAAGGGCCGCGACTTGGCCGCCCGGCTCCGCGCGGAACGCGAGGTCAACTCCTTCAGCCTCAAGCCGCTGCCAGCCGTCGCTAAGCATTGGGACCTTGAACCCTCGG
>JACQEV010000317.1 GCA_016200385.1 Candidatus Methylomirabilota bacterium | reverse complement strand
GGGCGCCGGTCAACGTCTCGAACCTGTTCTGCACCTCGACCGGTAGCGGTGCGGCCCCGCTCAGGCAGGCCCTGATCGAGCGGAGGTCGTACTTGCCCACCTTCGGGTAATTGTTAATGGCGACGTACATCGTCGGGACGCCCGGAAAGATCGTGGGACGATACTTTGCGATGGTCTCCAGGACTTCCTCCACCCTGAACTGCGACAAGAGAACCATTGTGTGACCGAGCGAGACGCAGAGATTCATCACCACGGTCATCCCATACACGTGAAAGAACGGGACCGCGCCTAGAAAGATCTCCATCCCGCCCTGTTCCTTCACCAGCCAGGCGCCGGCTTGCAGGGTGTTGGCCACCAGATTCCTGTGCGTCAGGACCGCACCCTTGGCCACGCCCGTGGTGCCACCCGTGTACTGCAGGAGGGCAGGGTCGTCGGGAGAGACTTCGACGCTGGGGCGCCTCGACGGAGCAGACGCCAGCACATCCGTCAACAGCTCCGTCCCTACGGTTCGTTCCAATTGAAGTCGGTGTCCCTCCTTCTTCTCTTTCAGGATGGTGAAGAGGAATCGCAGCCCTGGTGGGAAATACTCCTTGATGTTGGTGACGAGAACCCGCTTGAGACCGGTCCCTGGGGCTACCTTTCTCACGAGCGGGTAGAGCTTAGACAGCGCGACGATGGTCTCTGCGCCGGAGTCGTTCAGTTGGTGCTCCAGCTCCGTCGCAGAGTAGAGCGGACTGGTCGAAACGACGACGCCGCCGGCACGGAGCGTGCCGTAATAGGCGATCACCATCTGGGGACAGTTCGGGAGGAAGAGCGAGACCCGATCACCCTTTTTGAGGCCACGATCTACAAGGGCTGCGGCAAAACGGTCCGTAGCCTCGTCCAGCACGCGGTAGGTGAGCCTGGCGCCATAGAAGATGATCGCCTCCCGATTCGGGTATTCCTTGGCGGATGCCGAGAGGAAGTGCTGAAGAGGGACCTCGGGGTACTCGAGCCGCTTTGGGACCCACTGGTCGTAGTAGGCGAACCAGGGTCGCTCTAGATCTGGGTTCGTGGCGCCGTATGTGCCCGTCATAGTCCTTTCCGTTGACAGGTGTAGCCATCGCCGCTTGTCTTTCTGCCGAGGGCCCAAGCGGCCAGCACACCGATTCTTCTCACCACCACTTCAATCCACAGATTTGTCAATCAGCGAACAGAAGAAAATACGGTAGCGCATTCACCCAAGGCTGCAGGAGGACAGCATATCGTAAACCCGCGCGGGTCAGCAACCAGAAAATTAAGGAACACGGGTCCCACGGGCGCAGTTGCCCGCAGGGCTGTCGAACCCCCACTGTACAAGACGGCACGGCGAACTGGTCTCGTTGGGGGGGCTCCGTCGCCCCGATTAGGCGAAAAACACCAGGAGCGCACCGACCATCACGGCCAGAATTGCCGCGATCAACAGAATGAAGGGCCAATAGGTCCGCTCTGGGTCGATGGGGGCCGGGCCAAAGGTCATGGCGATCAACCGCTAGCAATCAGCTTCTGCCGATGCGGCGGCCTATAGAGGCTGGCTCTCGCGAAGCTGTGCTGATCTGAACAGCGAATGACGGTCCAAGGACAGCGCGAACAAGCACACCATTGGAACGCTACGGCGATCGCTCATGAATGACCAAGGAACGCCTGGAGACCACGCCGCACCATCATAACACCGATCGCAGCCAGGAGAAGGTTCACGACCTTGGCGATCACGTTGAGAGCCCCCCCGCCAACAGTGGCCATGATCCACTCGGAGCCCCAGAGGGCCAGCCAAACAATTCCGAGATTGACCAGGAAGGCTGCCAGCGTGAGCCAGAAGCCGTGAACGTTCAGCAGGGCAATCGACGTGGTGAGGACGGCCGGTCCGACGATCAAGGGCATCGCCAGCGGAACCACGCCCAGTGCGTGAGAGGGAAACCTCCTCGTGCGATCCTCAAACAGAAGATCGGTGAGGGATAGACAAAACAGCATGGCCCCTCCGGCGATCTGGAAATCCGCCCCAGTGATCCCGAGGTAGAGAAAGATCGCGTTGCCGAGCAACATAAACCCAACCCCGATGAGGCCAGCGGCCAAGATCGCCTGCCGGAACGCCCGGTCCCGCTCCTGTTTGGGCAGGTTCGCGGTCAAGGAGATGAAGATCGGAAGGATGCCGAAGGCATCGATCGCCACAAACAAGGGGATGAAGGTAAGAAGAAAGGGCCGGATGAGGTCCACGCGCAACAGGCCTGGCTACCGGTGCAGATTCAGGGCCGTGCGCAGCAGCTCGGGTCGGTCAGTGATGATTCCATCGACGCCAAGGTCAATGAAGTGCCGCATCTGAGCAGGCTCGTTCACGACCCAGACAACGATCTGCAGCCCGGCGGCGCGGCAGGCTTCGACCTCCGTTCTCGTCACGAGGGAGGCTTCCAGGGCCATGGCATCGGCTTTGCCAGAACTCGCAATGGCCGAAACCGAGACAGGCCGTCCGACCAGGAGGGCGGCGGTCCGCAGGGCCGGCTCGACCTCTTTCACCCGTCGCAGCGCGTAATGATCAAAGGATGCCACGGCCGAATGCCCGATGGCGGAGTGGCTGCGCAAGATGGAAACCACCTTTTCTTCGATCCCGGGAAAGAAGGTTGACCCCG
>JACQEV010000314.1 GCA_016200385.1 Candidatus Methylomirabilota bacterium | reverse complement strand
GCAGGAGGAGCTTATGCTTCTTTTTGTCCTCTGTCAAGAAACAGCCTGGACCGTCCAGAATCACCGGTAAAAGGCAATTGTCAAGACGGCCGCAAGGCAGTATGATATGTCACCTCAGCGGGGTGTTCACGCCCCGCCGGACCCACACAATGACCACAACCGCAGGCATTCTGATCATCGGCAACGAAATCCTCTCGGGGAAGGTGCAAGACGCCAACTCGCCATACCTGTGCCGCGAGCTTCGCGCGCTGGGCGTCGAGATCAAACGGATCTCGGTCATCCCGGACGACGTTGATGTTATCGCGAAAGAAGCCGCCACCTTCTCGAGCGCATACGACATTGTGATCACCACGGGCGGTGTCGGGCCCACCCACGACGATGTGACCATCGAAGGAATCGCCAAGGGATTAGGTCGGCAGGTCATCAGCCATCCCGATCTCGAGCGGGTGCTTCGAACACTGTACGGGGGAAAAGTCAACAGGGCTCACCTTCGGATGGCGCAGGTACCGGAGGGCGCCGAACTGTTCGGCCAGCCGGATCTCGTCTTTCCCGTGGTCGTCCTCAAGAATATCTACATCTTCCCGGGCGTCCCGGAGATCCTGCGACAAAAATTCGACGGCATCAAGGAGCGCTTTCGGGACGCCCCGTTCTACCTCAAGAAGGTCTTCGTCACTGCCGGGGAGGGATCGATCGCCGAGCATCTGAACGCCGTCATGCGCGAGTACCCAGCCCTCCTCCTCGGCTCCTATCCGGAGCTGAATAACCCGGAGTACAGGGTCATCCTCACCCTCGAATCGAAAGACCCGGCCTACCTGGATAAAGCCCTCAGTCGCCTCGTGAACCTCCTGCCAGCCACATCCATCGCCAGGGTCGAGTAACCCGACGCTGCCGCTAAGCTTTCAGCCTTCAGCAATCAGCGGTCAGCAGTCAGCAAGAGGGGGGAAACACCGGTCTTGGACTATCCTTCGGCTTGAATCGCGAACTATTTCTCGACAAAGCGAGTTGTTGCTGAGAGCCGATGGCTGATCGCTGATGGCTAATTTGCTGATTGCTGATTGCTAGTCCGCACTAGGCGAGGGGCTGGTACTGGAGCTCGTAGAGCCGTGTGTAGAGCCCGCCGCGGGCCAGCAGTTCCTGATGGGTCCCTTCCTCCCGGATACGCCCCTTGTGCAGGACGAGGATCCGGTCCACGAACTGGATAGTGGAGAGCCGGTGCGCGATGATCAGGGCGGTGCGGCCTTGGAGCAGCTCCTTCAGGGCATCCTGGATCAGCAACTCCGTGGCGGTGTCCACCGAGCTGGTCGCCTCGTCCAAGATCAGGATCGGGGCATCGAATGCCAGCGCCCTGGCGAAGGAGAGGAGCTGGCGCTCCCCCTGAGACAGGGTCGAGCCGCGCTCCTGAACGACTGCTTGAAACCCGCCCGCGAGTCGATCGATGAAGCTCTGCGCGTGGACGCGCCGGGCCGCCTCGGCTACTCGCTCGTGCGGGATGGCTGGATCACTGAGGCCGATGTTGCGGGCGATATCCCCCGAGAAGAGAAAGACATCCTGCAGCACCAGCCCGAGGTGGCGCCGTAAGGTCCGCTTCTCCCATTCTCGCACGTCGATCCCGTCAATGCGAACGCTCCCGCGCTCAACGTCATAGAACCGGCAGAGGGCAGAAATCATCGAGGTCTTCCCGGCGCCTGTGGCGCCCACCAGTGCGACCTTTTCGCCCGGCGCCACCCGAAAAGAGATCCCCTTGAGGACCGGCTCGCCTGGCACATAGGAAAGCCAGACGTCCTTAAACTCGATCTCGCCGCGAAGGTGAGCGGGTTGGGTGGGCGCGGCCGGGTCGGCGAGGGAGTGCCGAACGTCGAGCAGCTTGAAGACCCGCTCACTCGACGCCATCGCCGCCTGGAGGATATTGTACTTCTCCGCGAGGTCGCGGATCGGTGTGAAGAGGCGATGGACATACTGGATAAAGGCGATCACGACGCCAGGGAGGAGCCGCTCGCCCAGGATCATCGCGCCACCGTACCAGAGCACCAAGCCGACCGTGATCGCACTGAAGAGTTCGATCGACGGGAAGAAGGCCGCGTTATACTGGATGCTCTTGAGCAGCGCGTCGCGATGTTGGGTATTGATCTCTTGGAAGTTGCGGAAGTGGCGGGTCTCCTGACCGAAGGCCTGGACGGTGGCCATGCCGGAGATGTTCTCCTGGAGGTAGGCATTCATCCGGGCCAGGATCCTTCGGCTCTCGCGGTAGTTCTCCCGCGCCCGCTTGCGATAGGCGGCTGTCGCGCGCAGCATGAAGGGAAAGGTGACAAATGAGATCACGGCCAGGCGCCAGTCCAGCGCGAACATCGCGGCGGCGACCCCAATCAGTGTGAGCAGGTCGCCCAACAGGGCCACTACGCCCGATCCGAATAGTTCGTTCAGGGTCTCCACATCGTTGATGACTCTGGTCATCAACCGGCCGACCGGATTCCTGTCGAAGAAGGCAAGGTCTTGCCGCTGGAGGTGAGCGAAGAGCTGTGTCCTGAGGTCATGCATGGCCCACTGCCCGGTGTATTGCATGGTGTAGCTCTGGGCATATTGAGACAGGAAGGCCAGGAGGACGGTGGCCAGGTAGGCGAAGGCCGCGAAGTCGAGGCCATGAAGGTCGCGGGCCGCGATATACGTGTCCACAGCGACCTTGGTAATGTATGGCCCGAGGAGTTGCAGCCCGGTGGTCAGGAACAGCAGCAGAAGGGAAATGACGACCCAGAGCCGATACGGTCGCAAATAGGTCAGCAGGCGCCGTATGAGGCGGGCATCGTAGGCCTTGCCCAAGACCTCGTCGTCTTGATGTTCCTGCTGTCCCCTCATGATCCAGGGCCCCCGTTGTCGCCCAGCGTCTCCAGCTCCCTAGCCAAGAGCTGGCGCCGATACAGATAATAGTAGTGGCCCTTCAGGGCCAGAAGGTCCTCATGGCTGCCGCGTTCGACGATTCGGCCATCTTTCAGGTAGACGATGTGGTCAGCATCCTTCACGGTCGAGATCCGATGCGAGATCAGGATTCCGGTCCGTCCACGCATGAATCCCTTCAACTGCTCCAGGATGCGCTCCTCGGTCTCGGTGTCAACGCTCGAGAAGGCGTCGTCCAGGATCAGAATGGGGGGATTCTTGACGATGGCGCGGGCCAGCGCTGTCCGTTGTTTCTCGCCTCCCGACAGTCGGACCCCCCGCTCTCCCAGTACGGTGTCGAACTGGTGTGTGAACTCCTCGATGCTGGGCGTGAGCTGCGCGAGATCGGCTGCCGTCACCAGTTCCTCCGGCGTGGAGTCCCTACTTCCGAACAGGATGTTGTCTCTGATCGTGTCGGAGAAAAGGAAGATATCCTGGGAGACGAGGCCGATCGCCCGCCTCAGGACCTGGAGCGGAAGGTGTGCGAGCGGGATGCCGTCGATGAAGATGGTTCCCGGTGGCGCCTCGAACAGACGGGGGAGGAGATTGACGAGCGTGCTCTTCCCGGCTCCGGTCTCGCCCACCACCCCACACCAGGTGCCGGCAGGGATCTTGAGATCAATCGCTCGCAGGACAAGGGGCGCAGCCGGCGCATAACGGAAGGACAGGTTGCGGAACTCGATCTCCCCGAGGACCTCAGCCACCCGGGCCGTTCCGGGCGCCGCATACCCTGCGGCGATAGGCGTATCGAGGATCTCCAGGAGGCGCGCCAGGGCGGCCGACCCCCGCTGGTAGAGATTGATCACATATCCGACGGCCATCACAGGCCAGGCGAGCATGCCCAGGTAGCCAAAGAACGCCACCAGCTCGCCGAGCGTCATCGTTCCCATGGCAACCTTTCGTCCGCCGAGCCACAACGCGACCGTGGCGGCCATACCGGACAGGACGCTCATCAACGGCCAGACATGGCCCCAGAGCTTCACCAGATCGAGGTTCTTGACCAGGTACTCTTTGCTCAGTCCCTCGAAGCGCGCCTTTTGATTCTCTTCCTGAACATAGGCCTGGACCACCCGCATACCGGCAATGTTCTCCTGGACGAATGTGCTGACAGTGCTCAGGTGTTGCTGGACATCCCGATACCGCTCGAAGATCCGGTTTCCGAAGAGAAGGACGAGCACTGTGATTCCAGGCAGAGGCAGCAGGCTCCACACCGTAATCAGGGGATCGATAACCGCCATCAATATCAAGCTGCTGGAGATCATGACGATGGCGTCGATGGTGGCCATGGCGCCCACGCCCAGCATCTCCCTGAAGGAGACCATGTCGTTGGTCAGACGCGACATCAGGTCGCCAGTCTTGGTGCGCTGGAAG
>JACQEV010000326.1 GCA_016200385.1 Candidatus Methylomirabilota bacterium | reverse complement strand
CTCGCTGCCCCCACTGCACGTCAGAGCTGAAGGCGGCTTAGCTTGATATCTCGCTTTCGCCTCGGTGTCAAGACGAAAGTCGGGGAGGCGGGGTCGGTGATCGCAGTGCAGAAGCGCGCTTGAATTCCGAAAAAAACCCCCGGGGATGCTCGGATACCCGGGGGCTCGCTACTCAAGGTTCAGGCGGAAGTGGGCGGGTCTATTTCTTCACCTCGATCTTCTTCGCGACTGACTGATAGTGCACAGGGACCTTGTCGCTCTTCTTCACTTTCACGTCCTTCAGACCCTCGGTGGAGAGCTCCCAAACCTCCCCACCCTTATCTACGCTAATCGTCTTGGCCTTCGTGTCGTACTCGGTGACGGTTCCCGTCCAACGGAAGCGGGGGAAGCCCAGTTCTCAGCGGCTCCTTGGCGCCTCGCGCTATTTCGGGCAATCCGGAGCTGATCGGAGCGTCGCCGAGATGCGATCCCCGACCTTGTAGTCCACCAGCGTCTCCTTTGACGCCTGAAACTCGTGGGTGGTTCCGTCAGAGCCGCGCACGGTCAGCTTACCTTGGTCCATGTCAACCTTGACGACCTGGCCTTCCACTTTCTCAGGCGCCCCCGCCTTCCCGCAGCCGGGGGACTTGCCTTCGCCCAGAGCGGGATCGCTCCACAGCATCACGCCAGCGACGACGACCACACATAGGCGTGTCCAGTTCTTCATCGAGCCCTCCATTTCCTGTGCTACTTCGTGATGTCGTAGATGGCGCCTGCCGCCGCACCGACGCCCGTTCCGATGAGCGCGCCCTTGCCGGCCCCGTATCCCGTGCCCGCCCCGATGGCAGCGCCTGCACCCGCGCCCACCGCGGCGCCGGTGACCGTGCCGCAGGCCGAAGTCATCAAAGTCAACATCGATAAACCAATAGCCCCAATCGTCGTTCGCATCTTCATGGTCTGCATCCTTTTGGTGAGAGGTTGTTTGTTGGCCCTGAGAAACGCCACTCCAGCAGCCCGCCCTTGGCCCCGAAAACAATAGCCTCACTTTGGCTTTCTTTCGATTTGCTGTCAAGCAAAAAGGGTCGTTCCGTAAGGGCAGGACGCGCGGTATCTAGCGCGCGAGCGCAGGAGCCTGGGACAGGCTTGACATGCCGTGGGGAGTGTGACACGCTCACCCGGTCATCGATGATGGTGATCGTTCAGGGGGATCAGAGACTATTCTTGGCCTCTTCGCAATGTTGTTGGCGCATCCTTCGACCGCACGCCTTCCAGGGTTCACATCCCCAGTCGGTCCATCGGATCGGGGGCCAGATGCATTACGCGAGTCGTAGCATCGCGGTAGTGCTGATCCTCGTGTTGGCGGCCAGTGCTGCCTGGGCGGGCGGGTCCAACTACGGCATCAGACCTGGGGCCAAAGCCGATGTGAAGGGCAAGATCTCCGAATGGGTGGTGCCCACCCCAAAATTCGCGCGCGATCCCGCCCCTGGGCCGGATGGGAATATCTACATTGCCGTCATGTACGGGAACAAGATCGCGCGTTTCGATCCGCGTGCAAAGGGTTTTACCGAGTGGGAGCTTCCGCAAGGGGCAAGGCCCCACGGTCTCCTCGTTGACCGCCAGGGCCAGGTGTGGTACACCGGCAACGGCAACGGCACAATCGGCCGCCTGGACCCGCCCACGGGCAAGGTGATCGAGTACAAGCTCCCCTCGGGGGGTGACCCGCACACGCTTGTCATCGATGACCAGGGTGTGATTTGGTTCACGGAGCAGGGGGCTGACCGGATCGGACGGCTGGACACGAGGACCGAGGTGATCACCGAATTCAAGACCGCTGGCCACCCTTACGGGATGGCACTCGATCCGGCGGGAAACGTCTGGTTCTGTGAGATCAGCGCCGGCAAGCTGGGCAAGCTGAACCCGAAGACCGGCACGATCACGGAACTCGCGCTGGAGCGTGACTCGCAACCCCGCCGGATGGCCGTGGCCCCAGACGGGTCGCTCTGGGTGACGCTCTACGGTAAAGGGAGCCTGGTCCGCGTGGACCCCCTCGCTGGGAAAGTGGTGAAGGAGTACCCGCTGCCGGGAGGTCCCAGCGGGGGCCCCTACGCCGTCACCGTAGACGGGGAAGGGATGGTGTGGGCCAATGAGTTCTCGACTGATACGGTGGTGCGGTTAGATCCAACGTCGGGGCAGGTCAGGGTATTCCCGCTTCCCTCCAAGGGAGCCGGCATCCGGAAGATGGTCGTGGACGCCGAAGGGCGACTCTGGTACATGGGCAGTCACAACGGCCGCCTCGGCGTCATCGAGTAGGGACCGCGTCATCGAACCCAACGCCTCCCTACTGGATGAGTTCTAGTGCCGTTCCAACTTGCCCTGGCTAATCGCCGGCCGATATTCTGCTAGAAACTATCGCTTTTCATGGCCTCGCCATTTTGGCGTAACTATTACAAACGCATTACATAGGGTGTCATTGCGAAGGAACGAAGTGACTGAAGCAATCTGACCTGCAAGGTCATTCCGAGCGAAGCGAGGAATCTCGCAGATTGCTTCGGCTGCGCCTCGCAACGACCCTCCGGGTCGGATTGCCACGCGCCCGTTGGTCGCTCGCAATGACAGGGCGTGCTAATGAATCTCCCCGACTAACGAGGTTGATAAAAGGGGGACGACTGTGTCAGGAATCGGGATTGCGCGGACGGTCCATCTCGTAGGGGTCATCTTCTGGGTTGGTGGGATGGGGGCCAGACTGATTCTCCTGGGCTCCAGGACCTCCGGGACCGACGAATCGGCAAGAAGCCAGCTCTACGAGGCCCAGCGACGGATTCATCTGCGGTTGGAACTCCCTGCCTTTCTCCTGGCCCTGCTGGCCGGCCTCTTCTTGGTCCACGCCTCCGGAGTCACCTTCCACCAGGCCTGGTTCAGCGTGAAGATGCTGCTGCTCCTCGGCGTGATCCTTCTGGACCCGCTCGCCTCACGGCAGTTCAAGGCCCTCAGATCGAGCGGCAAAGGAGGACGGGCCGCAGGTCTCATCGCGGTCCTTGTTGTGCTCGCCCTGCTGATGGTGCTTGCCACGTTGACCAAATTCTAAAGAGGGTGTCGTAACAACCCAGGTGTGGCGACTGTGCGAGCGGTTCCGGTTCTCATGCTGACCCTGATCCTCGCCGGAGGGTGCGTGGAGCCACTGGAAAAACGCTTTATTTTCTTCCCGGACAAGACGATCGTCGAGACGCCCCGTGAGTGGGGCATGCCCTATGAGGAGATCTACGTGACGACCGAAGATGGCCTCAGGCTCAACGGCTGGTGGATTCCCGGGACCGGATCGCCTATCACCCTGCTCTGGTTCCACGGCAACGCCGGCAATATCAGTCACCGGCTGGAGAACATCAAACTCCGCCGTGACCGCTTGGGGATCAATCTCTTTATCTTCGACTACCGGGAGTACGGCAGGAGCGAGGGGCAGGTGTCAGAGGAGGGGACCTATCGCGACGGCAGCGCGGCCGTCCGGTACGTGCGTGGCCGCGGAGACGCGGATCCGGCCAGGATCGTCTTCCTTGGGGAATCGCTTGGAAGCGCCGTCGCGGTAGAGATGGCGATCCGACATGGCTGCGCTGCCCTGATCTTGGAATCACCCTTGCTGTCCATCCGGGAGATGGCGAAACTGAGCTTCCCGTTCTTCCCCCTCGGCCCGCTCCTTCGGACGCAGTACGACACCCTCTCCAAGATCGGGAAGGTGAGGGCCCCCGTGCTGATCGTCCACGGCGAAGACGATGAGATCGTGCCCTTCCGACACGGGCGGCGCCTGTTCGAGGCCGCGCCAGAACCAAAGGAGTTCTACGCCGTCAAGGGGGCCCATCATAACGACCTGTACCTCGTTGGCGGCACGGACTACCTGGATCTGCTGGCTCGCTTCCTCGGCAGGGTGGGGGGCGCCAGGCTATCAGGCCCCGAGCGTGCGGCGGAAAGACCCTGAAGGCAGGTGCCTTCCCACTAACGATAGCAAACGCACTAAATGTTGTTACATTGTCATTCGAGCGGCCAAAGGGAGCGTGGCAATCTCGCCGTTCTCACCTGCACTATTGTGGCATTGCTTCGTCGCGCCACTCCTCGCAATACCTCATGAGCCTTCGGCGCGCCAATGGGCATGAAAGTCCGTGACCATGTGCGCGCGTCGAGGTAGCATGGGCCCGGATCGCGGTACGGGCG
>JACQEV010000325.1 GCA_016200385.1 Candidatus Methylomirabilota bacterium | reverse complement strand
GAGGCGGTATGACATCCTCACCCTCTTCCCCGGTTTTTTCCAGGGACCACTCTCGGAAAGCATTCTCAAGCGGGCGCAGGAGCGTCGGATCGTGGAGATCGTGGTTCACGATTTTCGGGTCTATGCCCGCGATCGGCATGCCACGGTGGACGATCGGCCTTACGGGGGTGGGCCCGGGATGGTGCTTAAGCCCGAGCCGATCCTCGAGGCGGTTCAGAGCCTCAGCCGAGGGAAGGGGACCCACCTGATCCTCCTGACCCCCCAGGGTCGCCCGTTCCGGCAGGCGGTTGCCAAGGAACTCGTCGAGCATGAACATCTGGTGCTTGTCTGCGGACGATATGAGGGGTTCGACGAAAGAATCAGGGAATGTCTCTCCCCCGATGAGATATCGATCGGTGACTACGTCCTGACCGGGGGGGAATTGCCGGCACTCGTTCTCCTGGACGCCACCATACGCCTCATTCCTGGCGTTCTTGGAGATGAAGACTCATCCCGATACGATTCCTTCACAGACGCCGTGCTGGACTTCCCGCAGTATACCCGGCCGCCGATCGTTCAGGGGATTGCCGTTCCGGAGGTGCTGCTGTCAGGTGACCACGAGCGGATCAGGCGCTGGCGCCGAAAGGAGGCGCTGCGTCGCACGAAGTTACGCCGGCCGGATCTGCTGCAGCAGGCTGAGCTGAGTGATGAGGACCGCCGGCTCCTCAGAGAGATCGAGGAAGAGCAGGGATCCTGCTGAATGGTTTGAGGTCCGAAGCGCGTGGTGCGAAGTGGCCCGCACCTCGAATGCAGCACCCGTCCTATTCACTCCGCATCTTGGAGGTCGAATCATGGATGTCATCAGACGCATTGAAGCGCCATTTCTAAAGGCGCAGCTTCCGGAGTTCTCTCCTGGAGACACCGTGAAGGTGCAATTCAGGGTCCAGGAGGGAGACAAGGAGAGAGTCCAAGCGTTCGAAGGGGTGGTGATCCGCAGGCGAGGCGAGGGGCTCCGCGCCACCTTCACCGTGCGCAAGGTCACATACGGTGTCGGGGTGGAGCGAACCTTTCCCCTCCATTCCCCCATTGTCGAGAAGATCGAGCGCACGAGACGGGGCCACGTCCGTCGGGCGAAGCTGTACTATCTGCGAAAGTTGAAGGGAAAGGCTGCCCGGATCACGGAGCGCAGGCTGACGTAAAGGGGTGCGCGGCGGTGCCCTCGGGAGAGGAAACGCGTCTTCGTGCCGCAGGGTATCAGCTCATTGCCGGTGTTGACGAGGCCGGTCGCGGTTGCCTGGCCGGACCGGTAGTGGCCGCCGCCGTCATCCTTCAGCCAACCACGGTCATCGATGGGGTTGATGATTCCAAGAGGCTCAGCGTCCGCACACGCGAGCAGCTCTACGAGGCCATCAGGGCTGAAGCGATGACCGTCGGATTCGGCGTGATCCAGGGGGAGATCATCGATGCCGTCAATATCCTGCAAGCGACATTGCTCGCCATGCGGCGAGCCATCGATGCTCTCGACCCTCCCCCAGATATCGTCCTGATCGATGGCGACCGATCGCCCGGCTGCCCCATCCCTCATCGTCTGATCCCTTCAGGCGATCGTCTCTGCTTCTCGATTTCTGCCGCTTCCATCCTCGCCAAGGTTGCCCGTGACCGGATCATGCAGGCATATGACCGAGCCCTCCCACAGTACGGATTTGCGCGACACAAAGGATACGGGACCCGTGAGCACCTGTTGGCCATCGCCCGTTTCGGTGCCAGCCCGCTCCACAGGAGGAGCTTCAGGGGTGTCCGCGGGCGCTAATCGCGGAGGCCAATAGATGAAGAGCGCACGGATCCGTCTTGGCGAGGAAGGGGAGCGGGCGGCAAAAGCATTCCTGCTGGCATGTGGCTATCGGATCTTGCACGAGAACTATTCCACCCCCCTCGGTGAGATCGACCTCATTGCCCAGGAGGGCGATGTGGTGGTGTTCGTGGAGGTGAAGGCCCGCGCCTCTCGCGAGTTCGGTCCGCCGCAGTCGTCGGTCACACTGGCGAAGCAGCGGCAAATCGTGAAGGCCGCCGGACTCTTCCTGCAGCGGGAGCGTCTTGCCCAGGCGCCGTGCCGCTTTGATGTGGTGGCGGTGACGTTTGGGGGCACGAGAGCAGGAGGGCCAGAGATCCTCCTGATACGGGACGCTTTCACCACCGGCGGAACCGCCATCTTCTAATGGAAGACGCAAGGATGAGAAGGGTTGAGAGAGCCGCACCGATGGGTCAGATCTGACCTCACCTCGGGAGACACTGACGATGGCCCCGATTAATCACCTGCGAAGCCACTGGTCGATGATCTTGCTCGGGGCCCTTGCGATCCTGGGGATTCTCTGGGCGTTCCTAGGCTCCTGACACCTTACGCTTTCGTCGAGGAAGGCCAACTCGTTTTCAAGGACTGATCGAGTGTGAACGGGCCGTTACTGACCAAAGAAGAAGTCCGGTACCGGTCGGCGGTGCGCGAGCGGCGGTGTGGTAGCTGCGTCGCCTTTCTTCCGTCCCTCTTTGGCTGCCAGTTGGTGGCCGGAGAGATCGTTGCAGACATGTGTTGTGACCGATGGAGACCGCTCAAGCACTCCGATCTAAGTCAACCCAAGCAATGAGGGACCGATGTGGTTTCAGTGGATTCAGGGAAGCCGCATCAATACGGCAGGGGAGACGTCGGTGAAGGCCAACCATAGGGCCTGCGAAGTGCGAAGTGCGAGGTGCGAAGCAGGCCGCACCCGGAACCTGGCACCTCGCACTATCGGGTAGGGCCCGAGGCGTCACAATGCTGGCAAAGGTGCTGTCGAGCGCTGTCCTTGGGGTGGAAGCCTACCTTGTCGAGGTGGAGGTGGATATCGGCATGGGCCTACCTTCCTTCAACACTGTCGGCCTGCCGGATACGTCTGTCAAGGAAAGCCGGGATCGGGTGAAGGCAGCCATCAAGAACTCCGGCTTCGAGTTTCCGTCGCGGAGGATCACGGTCAATCTGGCCCCGGCCGACATCAAGAAGGAGGGGGCGTGCTTCGATCTCCCGACGGCCTGCGGAATCCTGGCGGCGATCGGTCTCATCCGGCCGGGGCGCCTGAAGGATCATGTGATCCTGGGTGAATTGTCGCTGGACGGCGGCATCCGCTCGATCAGGGGCGCGCTGCCGATGGCGGTCTCGGCCGCTCAGGCCGGGCTTGTGGGGATGATTGTGCCGGCGGAGAATGCCTCGGAAGCGGCCGTCGTGCAAGGGATTCAGATCTTCGGGGTGGAGACGCTCCCGCAGGTTGTGGAATTCCTGAACGCCGCTCAGGAAGTGCCTCCCACGCGAATCGACCTCCAAGAGGTCTTCGCTCAGCACGCTGAGTACTCGGTCGATTTGACGGATGTGAAAGGGCAGGCCCACGCGAAACGTGCGCTGGAAGTGGCGGCCGCGGGAGGCCACAATATCCTGCTGATCGGGCCACCCGGGTCCGGGAAGACGATGCTGGCAAAGCGCCTGCCCACTATCCTGCCGGATCTGGTCCTCGAGGAAGCAATTGAGGTGACCAAGCTTCACTCCATCTGTGGCCTGCTGCCGGGTCGCGCTGCCCTGATCGCGACGCGGCCTTTCCGAGCGCCTCACCACACCATCTCGGATGCGGGCCTGATTGGAGGCGGAACCATTCCACGTCCGGGTGAGGTGAGTCTCGCCCACCACGGCGTGCTCTTCCTGGATGAGTTCCCGGAATTCAAGCGGAGCGTCCTGGAGGTGTTGCGACAGCCGCTTGAGGATGGGGTCGTGACCATCTCCCGCGCGGCGACCTCTGTGACCTTCCCGGCAAGGTTTATGCTCGCCGCCGCCATGAACCCTTGCCCGTGCGTTCACTATTTACAAAAATCCCCATTTGGATGTTGTGATCGGCTACGACAATTCGGCTGAGAACCGTACGGAGCAGTGTGCGTCGTTTTTCTTCGTCTGGGAGTTCCTGATAAACGCTGGCTAGCGTTTTGAGACTAGCGAGACTGGCGTCGAGGTCGAGGGTGCTGAGCGGTGCCACCTGGAGTCGCTGGTTTAGATGCTCTAGTTGGGTCTGACGACGATGGAGGTCCTGTTCGAGGGTCTGCCTACGTGAAGCGAATTGTATTTTGTCGATCAAGCCGTCCTCATAGAGTTCGAGGAGGCGTTGAGATTTCATCTCGGCCCGCCCGAGTGTGTCTGAGAGGCGTGCGTGTTGAGTTAGAAGAGTTTGAACATCTCGCTTCGTGTCTCGAGCAACCTCATCGAGCTGACTTTTGAGTTGCGAGTGGTCGACGGCGACGTGTTGGAGTTCGTTGGTTACCAGTGATTCAAGGTAAGAGAGATCAATTGTATTGCCTGGGCACTGGCTCTTCCCTTTGGCCGTATGGCCCCAACAACGATAGTAGCGGTAAAGTCTTCCTTCCTTGCGACGATCTCGGGCGTGGCTAGCGAGGAGTGTCTTGACGTGTCGAAAAACCGCGGTGTTGATGAGCGCGGGGTAGATGCCATCGATGATAATATGTTCCGCCTGAGGTCGTGGTGCCGAGGTCATGTGATGAGTCCGGCGGCGGTTATAAGTGCTGGCACCAATGTAGAGACGGTTGCCGAGGATTCGTCGGATGGAGGTGGCGGACCAGCGTTCTCCTGCGCGGGTCCGGAGGCCAGCATCGTTGAATTGGTGTACGACGGCTCGAATGCTGTGCGTTTCTTGAAAGAGTGAGTATATGCGTCGCACCATGTCGGCCTCGCCGGGCTCTGGGGCTAGTGTTTTGGTGTCTGGAACGTGCTGGAAGCCATAGGGGACCACGCCGCCGTTCCATAGGCCCTTGGTCGCCCGCGCAAGCATTACCTCCCGTACTCGTTCCGCAGTAGTTTCCCGTTCAAATTGAGCTAGGGCAGCTCTAATGGTCGAGAACACGCGACCCGATGGAGTCGTTGTGTCGATGTCGCCATCGAGGCAAACAAATCTGGTTCCTTTGGTTTCGAAGAAATCTGTGGTTTCGAGAAAGTCGCGAGTGTTGCGGAACACTCGGTCGAGTTTTGTTACAAGAATGACATCGATGTTCTTAGTTTTGAGGTCGCTCAGGAGTTGTTGGAATGCGGGGCGGTTTGTGTCACGAGCTGAAACGCCTCGATCGGCATAGAGCTGATGGATTGCCCAACCTTTGGAGCGAGCGTAAGCTTCTAGGCGCTCCTGTTGGACCTGGAGGCTGTCACCGTGTTCGACTTGCTGATCCGTTGAGACACGAATGTAGAGAGCCGCTCTCACCGTTTTCTCCTGGTGGTCTTGCGGGAGGTGAGTGTATCACGAACTCTGGAGGCTCGCAATCTTGTTTGGCGGTGCATGGCTGCCTCAAGGATGAGGTGGGCGAGGATGCGCGCTCTCACGTTAGCCTGTTCAGGGGAAATGACGATGGTCTCAAAAAGTTGTGTGGGGCGTGGCTGGCGGGTTTTCCGGTCACGTAGTGTGGTAGGTCCGATGTAGTAGAGTGGGTTCATAGGTTCTTCAATTAAATTCCAGAGGGGAAGGAGATGAGTCGTGTGAAGGTTCTAGTTGTTCAGTCTGTTGGGCAAGCTCTTGTTTGATGCGTTGGATCTCGCGGCCAGCCTGGCCCTTGGTCAGGGCGGGATTCCAGGCGTCGTGGCGTTTAAGGAACCATTCTTGTTTTTTGGTGGGTATCTGTTCTGGGGAGAGTTGTCGCCGAACGTTGAGTTGATCAATAAGGAAACTGGCTTCGCCTCGTGTCGCGGGAATGGAGATCCCGAGACTTTGAAGGCGGAGTTTTTGGTTCTCGCTTGGGGGTCGGCGTCGCCAGGCGGCTTCTTGTTGGCCCAGGCGCCATCGTTCTGGATCGCGCTGAGCGAGTTCTTTCTCGCCGGTTAAGAAGGCTTCTTGACGGTTGTCTTGGGTGGCCAGAATGGTATTTTCGGGGAGGAGCACGAGTTCCCACTGGTCCAGGAGATTTTGTCTGATTCTAATTTGAGCAAGACCCCCCATAGGGAGCGCATATTCTCCGGAGGGTAGGCGAACCCAGGTGACGTTGGCTTCGGCTATAACCTCCGGGGCAAGAGTGGTCATAAGATCGACCGCTTCGACTCTTAGCTCGAGGCGATGTGCCTCAGCAAGGAGTTCGTCGACAGTGGAGAAGAGGTCTGGTTGGATCCCGGGATGGCGACTAAGGATGTCTTCGATTTCTTCGACGGTTTTGACGACGGGTTTGCCTTGAAGATTGAGGTGCGCGGGTAGGCCGAAAAGGCTGGCGACGGTTTGGATTTTGTGCTGACTCGAGACGTCGACCATATCAAGTATTAAGAGGTCTTGTTTGCCATTGGCAGTGCGAGTGCCTCTTCCAATTGCTTGCGCGAACAAAAGTGGGCTTTGTGTGGGGCGTGCGAGAATGAGGCAGGAGAGTGGGGGGTCGTCGTAGCCTTCAAGTAGTATAGAGACACTGGTTAGCACGGGAATGTCTCCGCGTCTGAAAGCGGCGAGCATGGCGCGGCGGTCATCCTTGCGCAGGTGACCGTGAAGGGCTTGGGCTGGGATGCCGGCACGTTGAAACCAAGTGGCGAGGTCTTCAGCGTGGGCGATGTTAACGGCAAAGACCAGTGTGCGTCGATTATCAGCTAGTCGTCGCCAGGATTCGACAATAAGGGTGTTGCGCTCCGGCGTGTTGACGGTGGAGGCCAACTCGCCCTCAGCGAAGTCGCCGTGTCGAATATGGACGCTGTCGAGGCTGGTATCGCTATGGATGGTGAAGGCCCGCATGGAGCAGCACCACCCGTCGGTGATCATTTCGCGCAAACTTTTTTGATAGGCGATAGCCTCAAAGAGCGTGTGAAGGCCGATGCCATCGCCGCGGGTGGGTGTTGCAGTTGTCCCTATGAGGGATGGGCCGTCTGCCTGCATGCATCCAAGTTCTTCAATGACGTGCTGCCAGGTCTTGGCGGGGGCATGGTGGACTTCGTCGATGATGA
>JACQEV010000324.1 GCA_016200385.1 Candidatus Methylomirabilota bacterium | reverse complement strand
TTGGGAAATCTCCGCTCCCAATCTACGTTGTCTGCAGTCAGACGTTCCCAGTCAGCGGAAAGCTGATTCAGCAGATCACGCGCCTCTGTGACGCGTGGGAGGATAAGAATTCGCTTCAGCTCCTCCTCAATAATCTGCCGCTCTTCCCAGTCATCGGCAATGCGTAGAGGTTGAGCAAGACGTGTTCTCGCGGGATCCTGCAGGATTGTTCTGAGAGCGAAGGAGTGTAGCGTTGATATTGTCGGGCCTAGGGGATGATTGCCTTGCTCGGATTCCACCCTACGGCGAAGTTCCGCCGTCGCGGCTCGGGTGAAAGTAAGAACCAGAACGTCACGCGGCTGAACGCCTGCTTCTGCAAGAAGATAGAGGACGCGCCGCGTAAGACTCAATGTTTTCCCTGTCCCCGGCCCCGCCAGCAGACAGGCGTGCCGGCCGACGTGGCTTGCCGCCGCCTGTTGCTCAGCCGTGAGATCATCATCCCAAGCCATAGATGTTACACACTCTTTCCAAAAATATAAGCGATCGTCTTGATCGCCTATACTCGCAACACTAAGAAGGAGATCAACAAAGGCTTGGCTTCTTTCCGTTCGTCAAGGAATCTGCAACATCGCTTTTATTGTTTTTCTTCTCTTCTTAACTTCGTCAGATTGCAGAAGGGGATTTCTATTGTCACGACTGTAATCCCACATCCATTTAAGATAATAGTCAACACCACCAGTGGTCACTGCCGGCGAGTATGAGGAGAATTCAAGATCATTCCCAACTTTGGCCGCCAAATAGAATAAGGGCAACTTATAACCTTGTGTTATTTCTTCAACTGCATTCGAATGCCCTTTGATTACACTTTCTTCGGCATCGCCAGAAAATAAATGCCATAGTGATAAGCCATCAAAACCAAATAGAGAGAGAGCCAGAACCTGGTCCAATCCTTGGTAAAAGCTACTTCTCGAACTCCCACGGAAATACTTCATCTCCACGGCGACAATCAGTGCGTCGTCAATGCGTTTTTGAACATCTTCGAAGATACAAAGGAGGTCGACCTCAAGTTTTGGCGGTGTCTGCCCTGTATACCAATTTCCCCATATTTCCTCAAAACCCTTATGTGCTAAATTCAGATGGGCGTGCGTGTACCTGAGAAAGGAGGGCCTGTTCCCCTTTTCCTTTTTCTCACGAATTACCTTTTCAATTTTCTTTACAAGATCTTTTTCGTTGAGCAAACGATCAGTCTCGCTTAATGGATCTTGTGACACTGCAGCGCTCGGTACACAAGGGTAGGTTCAGGCTTTCGCCATCAAATGTTCGCGAGTCCCCTCTTGCCTTGACGTTTCTTCTCCCTCAAGTATCTAGCCGGAGGCTTTTGGGGGATGTCACTTCTTACACCTCTGGCGCGGATCTGGTCAAGGAGGATGGATGCGGGTTCGTCTTTGGGGTCTTGAGGAACTAATTCGCCGCGGAAAGCTCTAGCTAGGATAGACTGCTCTAGCTTCTCCGCCTGCCGCCGCGTTAACTCCACCTTCGCTTCGATGGCATCTGCTAAGACGAAAAACTCCTTCACCCTGTCCAAAATATGCTGTTGCTCAGGTGCTGGCACAAGCGGAACTTGGAGAGTCGCGAGGCTTGACTGGCTAATGGTGTTTTGGCCTGCGCTCGAAACCACACTGAACTGAACGTAGTCCCTGGCTCTCTTGGTATCCAGATAAAGAGCGATCAGGTCTGGAAGCACCTCCTGAGAAAGAATTGAGTACCGGATGAAATGGTCGCATGTGGGTATTTACTTGACTCAACTAGTCACCAGATGTTGTGGTGCGGCGACTCGACTTGCCACATGATATTGGGGTTGGTTGAGTCAAGTAAATAGGCCTATGGTCGCAATATGTGAAGGTCCCATCAAGACTAAACAGTATCGGCCTTCCTACTAATTCCTTGCTCCCGTTCACTCTAATCACAAGGAGATCACCCCTGGCGAGGCCATATTTCTGGATCTCTCCGTCGCTCAACCGAATAAGGCGAATGCCATCCGTGGTGATCCGGCCATCCTTAATATCAGCGAGCCGTAAGACCGGCGTCGGTGTTCCTACCTGGCTGAATCTTGTCGAAAGACCGTTCTGTGAACGACCGATGAGCTCCCCGAGTCCTATCCATAACCAACCCTCAGGCAGGTTCGGGAGGTGTGAAGTGTCCACGGGTTTAGGCCTGTCCCATTTCATCATCCGAAGATCTTTGCCT
Source organism: Candidatus Methylomirabilota bacterium (assembly GCA_016200385.1). Classification (GTDB taxonomy): domain Bacteria; phylum Methylomirabilota; class Methylomirabilia; order Methylomirabilales; family Methylomirabilaceae; genus Methylomirabilis. The sequence continues at coordinate 7,784 of JACQEV010000324.1, read as the reverse complement.
TTGGTACGAAGATCCTCTTCCCATTTGCGGCGACGTTCCGCGCAAATGTGCTCTAACAAGACCGGGGCGGGATCGACATCAGGATGCTGCTCACGCCAGTCGCGAGTGAGGTCGCCACGGAAGGCGGCAGCGAGGACCGACTGCCGGAACTTCTTCAGCAAAGGTGGGATGCGGTCCAGGGTTTGGCGGGCCGTGCGGCTCTGCTCGAATAGCGCCTCGATCTTCGCCATGATCCTCCGCTGCTCGGCCAGCGGCGCTAGCGGTAGCTGGACCGATCTCATATAGTCCGTCGGAACCCGCAATTGGCCAGCCGTTCCCGACATATTCGCCGCAGCGCTCCGACGGAAAGACTCCTGGCGGAGATAGCGATGGATGTACTCTGGAAGTATTCCGCCCAGGGAGCGCAGGACGTGGAACTCGGTCGTCCCACAGCCAAGGCCATTTACCAGGTTTCGTGCGACGGCGATCTTGCCGTTCTCCATGCAGGGTGTGATCCGAGCGAAAAGTACATCACCCTCCGCAAAGTGTGTAAACCCTTTCCGGACCTCGCCGTAACGTCGAGCGACACTTCCAGAAATGCAACCACTCTGTTGATCCACAGCCGCCATAGGAATGAACGAGACCAGAGCATCGTCAGGCAGGGCATTCCTCTCATGCCTCGGATTGACAACACAGGCATCGTCGAGAGATGCCCACGCCCACCCCTCAGGCAGCTCGTACCGCTCATCCTGACTTGCTTTGCTATCCAGTTCCCTGCTGTCTGTCACAGCCTACCTCTACCCGCTATATGGGTATATCAATGGTCCGGCGGAGAAACCTTCTTCAGCCAGAGTCTGCTCCTCCTTGGGGTTGAGTTTGGCTGCCTCAGCGGCCAATCAACGCCTCCGAGATCGAACCAATTTTTTCCGAACCGTGCCTCGACTCCCCTGCCGCCGTAGGTCCGCTGCGACGGGGTGGATCGTGGACCGGGGATTCTTCACCGATACGCCTCACGCCGATGAGCGATACTGTAAATGAGTACGCGCTGTTTCTGGTCATCGATGGTATAAAGCACTCGGTAGTCTCCCACGCGGAGGCGATAGCCCTCTCCACCCTCCAACTTTCGACTTCCTGAAGGCCGTGGCTCGACCTCCAGGGCTAGTATCTTTTCGCTAACCCGACTGTGAATAAGATCTGGCAATCGCGTCATTTCGCGTTCGGCTGACCTCTTGATTTCAATTGTGTACTTCACGTCATCCCCGCCCTCTCCGTTCTTTCAGATAGTCGCGGAAGGGACGGGATGGTTCACCTTTTCGTTCCTCGATAACTGCCAGGTCCATCAAGTCTCTGCGCATGGTCCTGTCTTTTATCAACCCCTGGAGCACGCGTTCTCTGCCAGCCTTCGGAAGGGATCGCAAAGCCCTAAGGAAAACCTCTGCCAGAGCCTCAGCTTTCGCCATGAGCTATTATCTCCTTTGTCAGCGTTGCAAGTGCGCCATTCAGTTCGGGAGCGCTCAACCGCAGTCCTCCGTTCACTTACCGTTTTCCTGAAGCCGGAGCGCCAAATCGCGGAGGGCGTCGAGTGCGGTTTCCAACTGGGTGACGACCTCACTGACGAGATCCTCGGGCTCGGGGAGATCACCGGCATCCCCAAGGGACTCGTCCTTGAGCCAGAAGATGTCCAGGTTGTCGTCCCGCCCGGCGATCTCATTACGAGTAGAACGCCTGAAGCGCTCGGTCTCCTTTCGAGGCTTGCCTTGGTAGCACTCCTCGAACTCTTTGAAATAGTCGGCGGTCAGGGGGTGGCGTTTGGTCACCTTCTCGACGTTGGTCCGCAGGTCGTAGATCCAGACCTCCTCAGTTGGCAGGCCCTTGCGGAAGAAGAGGATGTTGGCCTTCACCCCGGGCGAGTAGGGGGTGAAGGTGCCGATGGGCAGTCGCAGGATGGTGTGAAGCTCACAGTCGGTTATCAGGAGGCGGCGAACGTCGCGACCCGCGTGGTCCTCGAAGAGGACGTTGTCCGGAAGGACGATCGCGGCCCGCCCCCCAGGCTTCAGGATGTGCACAACGTGCTGGAGGAAATTAAGCTGCTTGTTAGAGGTCTGGACGGTGAAGTCGTCCCGGACCGGAACGTCCCCGCTCCCCTTGGTCCCAAATGGGGGCTTGGTGAGGACGCAGTCATAGCGCCTGTCCACGTGCGGTCCTTCGGCGAGGGAGTCGCCATAGTAGATCTTCGCATCGATCTCGTGCAGGTAGAGGTTCATCAACCCGAGGCGTCGGGTCTCCAGCACGATCTCCCCGCCAGAGAAGGTCCGCTTCTGGAGCCTCTCCCGGTCCTCGCGGCGCAGGTCCGCTCCCTCGCGAGTCTGACCCATGAGCCATTCGTAGGCTCCGATGAGAAAGCCCGCCGTCCCGCACGCGGGATCGTGGATGGTGAACTCACCGTGCTCCCGAACGTCGGGCCGCACGCACCTGACAACGGCCCGGATCGCTTCGCGGGGAGTAAAGTACTGGCCCGCGCCCTTCTGCTCGGCGGCGTACTTCTGAAGCAGTCCCTCGTAGGCTTGGCCCTTGAGATCTATGTCCAGGGCGGCCCATTCGGTCTCGTCAATGAGGGTGATCAGCTTCTTCAGATTGACGGGCTCGCGGAACTTAGAGAGGGCGCCCGCGAAGATGTCTCCCAGGATTACCGCCTCCTTGCCCAGGATACGGAGAACCTCCACATAATGATCCAGCAGATCGGTACCGGCGCGCTCGCGCAAGGTCGGCCAGCCACATCTCTCCGGCACAGGGAGGCCTTTCTCATCGGCAAGCTTCAGGAATAGCAGATAGGTGAGCTGCTCGACGTAGTCCCCATAGTTAATGCCGTCGTGGCGCAACGTATTGCAAAAACCCCAAAGTTTAGCACCGACATCAGTGCTCATGCTGCCATCGCTTCATTGATCTGGTTCAGAAGTTCTTCGAGCCGGCCCTCGAACGCCGCGTTTGCCCGACCACATGCGCCGCGACGGGAGAAGGGAATGGCCTGAAAGTCGGCCTTCTCGATGACCAGGTTTTCGATGAGGTGAGCCTGGATCAATTCCAGCCAGCCCTCCTGTTCCGGCGTAAAGGTTCTGCCAGCCCGGATACGGGCTATCGCCCTGCCGACCCGTTCTTGGGCGGCAAGAAGAGGCTCATGAAGGGCGGCATGGCGGACAATTGAGATGATGTCGGCAAGAGCATTCTGATAGGCGCGGCGCAGATTCGGCTCCGTGAAGCGTTCAGGGCGGGCCGCCAGCTTGGCCCGAAGCTCCTTCAGATGCTCGGTCCGGAACTCAGCGGGCCGGCTCAGAAGAATGCGGATGGCTTCGATACGATCCGGGTTCTCCTTCACGAACCGTTCGAAGGCAACCAAATAGTCTTCGGGCTTCAGCTCCCGGCCATCCGCCGTCCTGAAGATGTAGTCAGATACCACCAAGTCTTCGACAGTCTCGGCAACGATGAACGTCCGTGGAGCCCTGGGATAGTTCTCCAGATAGTCCAGAAGGGGCTCGCTTCGCAGCAGGACCATCGTCTCTGACCAGTTCTGCTCCAAGCGCTGGGGCAAGGACCGAGCAAAGTCGCCGAGATCCTGCCCGGAAATCAGGGCCGCGAATTGAGTTCTCCCCTCGGCGGAGACATTCTTGGCAATTCGCAGGAGCCGTTTGATCAGAACGCGGACATTATAATCCCGATCCTGGTTATTATGAATGGCCTCGATGATCTCTCGGATCGGCCTCGTCGGTTTCGATGGGGGATCGGCGGTAAAGGCGCTCGCCTGCCGGAAATACTCCAGAACACCGAGGACGTCGAACACGGTGAAGTGCGTCTTGTGGATCTCATCGCAGCGACGTGTGCCACGGCCCAGCATCTGCTCGAAGAGAATGCGGGACTTCACCGGGCGAAGGAAGAGGATATTCTCCAGGCGCGGGATGTCCACGCCTGTCGAGAGCATGTCAACGGTGACGACGATCCCGGGGTTTGGCCGATTCCGAAACTCCCGGATGCGCTGAAGGGGACGGTCCACGGTGGGACTGCCGGTGATCTTTTGGACGAACGCATCCCCTTTGCCGAACTCCTCGCGGAGCATCTCGACAAGCTGGTCAGAATGGGAAATATGGGGCAGGTCATTTACGGCGAAGACGAGCGTCTTGGGAAAGATCCCCCGATCGGCCTCCTGGGCCCGGGCGTACTTGGCGAATTCTTTAACGATCTTCCTATTCCGATCCGGAGCGGTCAGCTTTTCCTCGAGGTCTTCCGCAGGAAAGAGCCTTTCATCTTCCAAGATGTCGAAGGTAAGCTGGCCGGTCTGCGTATCCTTCAAGCCGATCTCTTCTCCTTCCTTCAAGAAAACGCCGTTCATGGTCACATCTGACTGGATCCGCACAGCGTCGTAGTCCACCAGGTACCCCTCACGGACAGCCCGCTCGTACTCGTAGCGGAAAACAATGTCCCGAAAATACGCCCTCGTGTGGGCCGCTGGGGTGGCGGTCAGCCCGATCTTGACTCCGTCGAAATGGTCCAAGACCTCTCGCCATTTGCTTTCCTCGGTTGAGGTGTATCCTCGGTGGCATTCATCCGCAATAATGCAGTCGAAGGCATGGATGGGGATGTCCAGGCCCTCGGCGTCTGGCTCCTCGTCAAGAGGCTCCCGACCTGTGCCAAACGCCCCCTCTCGGCCGAAGAGATTGATCCGCATCCCCTGGATGGTGCAGACGTAGACGAACGCATCGCGAGGCTTGGGATCGGTCAGATACTCGGTAGGGAGGACCTTGGGATCGAATCTAAACTGCTCTTCGAGGTCCTCCCGGCGGAAACGCTGACTGAAGACTTCGTAAGTCCGGTCAAACTTGAGTCCGGGTTCCGGCTCGAAGGCCGCCATGGCCCCAGCCGCTTGGGCCGCCAGGGCGCGGCGATCCACGAGGAAAAGGATGCGCCGGGCGAAGCCGGACTTCATAAGACGATAGATCAACCCGATTGTGGTGAACGTCTTCCCGGTGCCCGTAGCCATTGCGACGAGCATCCGGCGCTTCCCTGAGATGAGAGCCTCTTCAATGCTCGCAATCGCGTCCTGCTGGTAAGGGCGTAAGAACTGATGCTCAATGGGATGGTCGCGGAGCCAGGCAGACGCGGCGGCAACATCGCGACCCAGAAACTCCCGGAGGGCGGAAGGGGTGTGAAACCTCGCCACCTGGCGGGAGCGGCTATACTGTTCCCGCAGGTCCTGGAACCAGAAGATCTCGCCATTCGTGGAATAGACAAAGGGGAGACGGAAACCATGGAAATTGAATCGACCACCCCGCAATCCCCTCGCGTATCGCTGGGCCTGACCGAGCACGTTCTGCGGACCCAGGCCAAGCTTCTTGGCCTCGACGGCGGCGAGGGCATCTCCCCGATCAAACAGGACGTAATCGGCCGGCCCCTCGGCGGTTTCGTACTCCTCGACAGCCGCCGTGTCATAGGAAGCCCCGGGGACGCAGTGTACAATAGGGGACCAGCCAGCCCGCTCAAGAGCCTTGTCGATCAGGAGTTTTCTCGTGGTCTTCTCGTCCACTACTCTCTCTACTGACTACCTGGCGCTCGCCCCGTTGCGCCGACCTGTCGGTGTTGGGTCTCCACCCACTCGTCAATATGCTCGCATTTTGAATCGTATCTTAGACACTTTTTGATAGAATTCAAAGGCTTTTCGGGGCGATCGAAGAAGAACAGGAGGAGTCGTACTGGTTGCTCGGTAAGGCGGTGGGGCGCTCCGAATTAGAGGTTGAGCCTTGGGGCGCCTTCCCAATCCCGGATTACGCTGTTCCACTTGCAGAACCCGCACGAGGAGGAGCGAGTTGGGGCGGGGCCGTTGAGGACGGCAAGGGCATCAGTGACGAGCCGCATGGCAGCCTCGGGGTCGGTGGCAACTTCTTGGACGCTGATGTCGAACTGAATGAGGCCGTGCTCCTTCACCTCGATCGGATGGTAGTAGAGTAGGTACGCCAGGCGTTGGGTCTTGAGACCATTCCCTTCCAGCAACAGCGTGTAAAAATTCATCTGATCCTGGTAGTACGCATGCGTGTCGTCCTTCGGGGCATACCCTCTGGTTTTGTAGTCCAGGGGATAGTGAAAGCCGTCCACATCGACAAGGCACTCATCCAACGCGCCCATCAACTCCACCTCCGCCCAAAGCGGCGTATAGCGGATGCCGCGTCTCCAATCACGCCATCGGTCAATGGTCCCGACGTCTGACAGAAGCTTGCCGGGCAGCTTGCCCCTCACTTCAGGAGGCACGTCGCCCTGCGCTCTGAACTGGTCAAAGTAGCGCTTGAACTGAGCGTCAAGGCCGCCGGGAAGGCTGGGGAAGATCGTGTCCGGGCGCTTGATCCCGGCGTTGAGGTCGAGCCAGAAGCATCGCGGGCATTCGGTAAACAGGCCCAACCGGCTGTTTGATAACGTCCGGCGCTTCATCGTGTCGTGTGATTTGTTTTTTTCGGACACCTTCTCAGTTTGGTGTGAGCTTATTGGCGCTTTGGCGCCAGGTCAAGCGGTTTCTGACGTCGGTGAAGCTTGATACCTGGAGGACAGATCGAGAGCGAGCGGAAGGCAGTGATGAGGATCGTGATCTCAGAGGAGAGCGAGGTGTCGCGGGATCTCCTGCTCCAGGAGCTGCTGCATAGTAGCGACATCTTCCGGGGGGAGCACCTCGAACAACTGATGCAGACGAAGGGGATCGCGGTCGGCCACGAGCTTCCCTTCTAGGACGTCGGCCAGGTAAAAGAGGTGGCCACCGCCGTCCAGGACAGACCTGACCTGGCACTCAAGATAGCCCACGATCCCCGGGAGAAGAGGGCTACCGGTCCGTCCGCGCTCGAAAGAAACGCCGGAGAACTTGTCCACGTCCCGCCCCGAGCGGAATCCGAAGTGGGGAACCCACCGCCACTGATCCACTCCGAGCAGGTTCAGGGCGAACTTCCGGCTGGCCTCGAGCAGCTCGCGGGTGTAGGTCATCCGTCCGACCCCGACCAGGACGCGGGGGACTTGTGGCACAATCGTGGCCGGCATCACCCAGGCCACGATCTGGCCATTGCGGCGGTCTCCGTCGGCTGCGGTGAGAACGAAAACCTCAGAATCTAGCTTGCCGAGCACTGCTCCGATGCTGGCCAGGTCCATGGGTCCCTCCCTGGGCGTGAGAAGCAATCTGGGATCAAGGCCACGCTAACGATCCATGTAGGCCTGGATCACGTACTCCTGAACCATCCTCTGGGTATTGAACATCGAGGCGTTGAGCGCGATCGTGTAACGCATCAGTTCTGCCCACCGCAACGGATCGCCATGGTAGAGGGGGAGGATCCTTTCCTCCAGCTTGAAGTACAGCTCCGCCGCGTCCTCGTCGTCCCCCCTCGTAGATGAGGCGCCGTTCTTCTCGAAACCAATAGACCAGCCCGTGACCCCTTCCACATGCCCTTCGAGCCACCAGCCGTCGAGCACGCTCAGGCTCGGCACCCCGTTATGGGCGGCCTTCATCCCACTGGTGCCGGAGGCTTCGTGCGGGGGCTTCGGCGTGTTCAGCCAGAGGTCCACGCCTGCCGTGCACAGCGCCCCCAGCTCCATATCGTAGTTGGGCAGATACGCCAGCTTCACTGCGGGAGGCAGTTCTCGTCCCCAAGCGAATATTCGCTGGATCAGGTCCTTACCCTCTTCGTCCCTGGGGTGAGCCTTGCCTGCATAGACGATCTGGAGCGGACGGCGCCTCGCAGAGATTCGGCACAGGCGATCGAGATCGTGGAAGAGGAGATGGGGGCGCT
>JACQEV010000022.1 GCA_016200385.1 Candidatus Methylomirabilota bacterium | reverse complement strand
GCGACGAGCATGCCCTTTCCTGGATCGATCGCAAGCACGGTCCCTGGGGGGCCGTCCTGCGCCGCCTCGATGAACGCTTCCAGCACCTTCACGCGCCGGCCACCGAACCGGGTCACCGCCCCCGGCTCCGGGAGAAGACCCCGAATCAACGAATCGAGAGCCGGGGCGTCACGGGCCCACTCAACCCGCGCATCCTGTGGCGTGAGCTTGGGCGCATATGTCGCAAGGGACTCGTCCTGCGGGACCGCTCGGGCTGTCCCGCGTCCTACCAGCTCGAGGGCCTGGCACAAGAGCTCAGCCCCGACAACCGCCAGCCGTTCGCCAAGGGTGCCGGCGGTATCCCGAGGCCGGATCGGTTCGACCTGCTGCAACAGCAGGGGGCCGGCGTCCAACCGCCCCTCGATCTGCATGATCGTGGCACCGGTCATGGTTTCTCCCCGGATTATCGCCCATGGAATCGGCGCAGCGCCCCGGTATTTTGGCAGCAGGGAGGCATGGAGGTTGATGCAGCCGTGCGGCGGCAGGGCCAGGATGGTCTCCGGCAGAAACTGGCCATAGGCGACGACCACGATCGCTTCCGGTCGGGCCGCCTGCAGCGCCGCGAACACGGCCGGGTCACGCACCTTTTCCGGCTGCAGGATAGCAAGCCCCAGCTCTTGCGCGGCCAGATTCACGGGCGGCGGGGTTACGCGCTGGCCGCGCCCGGCCGGCCGATCCGGCTGAGTCACGACCAGGCAGATCTCATGTCGGGCACCGACGAGGGCCTGGAGCGACGGGACGGCAAATGCCGGTGTTCCCATGAAGACCACGCGCATTGCTGTCCTCTTTCGTGTCAGAGCCGACGCGTCGCTCCCCGGTCTGGTCCGGCCCCCGAATCAGGCAATGTTCATGGGGGCCACACGTCCGAGGGTTTCCATCATCCGGGCGTAGTGCGTCCCTTCCCAGTAGATCCGGAAGCACCCGGGGCATCGGGCGAACCGATCATGTTGATGCCAGACGAACTCGGGAACTCGACCACGCAACTCCGCTTTTGCGGCAGGCTCCAGGAGCAGGTTGCATCGCATGCACCGGTGCCCCATCCGGGGCGGCAACCCGAGCCGGCTGACGACCTGGCGGAGCTGTTCGTCGTAATAATCGCTCTCGATGAGCAGGCTGCGGCCGGCCGGCAGGCGAGAGGGAAGGCGGGTGTCGCGCGTCAAGAGGAGCCGGTCCTCGGCTATCGTCAGGCGCACCAGCCCCGCATCATCGCCGCGCCAGTAGAGCGTGTCATACCCAAGCGCCCTGAGCCATTTGGCGAGGCGGCCCAGCATCGCATCGGCCACGAGCCGCATGACCCCTCCAGATATCCAGGGAGATCACGATACCATATATGAACGCGGCTGAGGAAATGAAAAGGACCAGACGGCTCAGCTGGACAGGGCTCACGCGCAGGCTAGGACAAAGGCAGAAAGTACCTGAGCCGTGGGGTGAAGCAGCCTCTTACGGATCTGTGGATCGGCAGAATGGTCCAGCTTATCCTATTGGGCAATTACAGGGGGGCATATCCAACAGCTCTGGCAGGTCCTATGGCATAGTGCAAATGGCTCCGGCTGGATTCGGGGTTACCTTGCCAGCCTTGTTCCGCGACCACGTCACAGTATCAGGGGAAATGGACCTCGGCGATCCATGTTCCCCATTCAGAGCCGCCCGCGGCGAGTGCGTACTCGCCGGCTACCCAGACCTTCGTCGGGTCGGACGGGTCAATCCCTGCCCCCGAGTAGTCCCCCCAACGGTCGGCACCATAGGAGGCTTCCCCCGCCTTAATGAGCACAGGGGCCTGGAGGGTGTTCGGGGTGTCGCTGGTGAGCCGCCCGCTGGCGTACACTGAGGCGAACTCCAACGCCGACGACCGGGAGAAGACCGTAATGAGGTTGTTCGCGCTATCCGTCTGGATCGCCGGATAGTAAGAGTAGGTCCCGGTGGTCCCGAAGTTGAAGTCCTGGTTGACCGTCATCGTTCCGGTCAGGTTCGTGACCTCGACGAAGCGAAGGCATGCGCGGGTTTTTTTATCCCCGCTCGGGCGACAGGCGACGTTCGCCGCCACCCAAAGGGAGTCATCGCGGAAGACGGCGTCCAGTAGACTATTGTCATTGGTTTCCACACGGACAGAGGTCCCCATCTGGACGGCATTAGGGGGGCTCGAGAGCTTGATGATTGGCAGGTCAATGGTCGTGAAGGTGACACCTCCGCCGGACCCATCAGGGACCCCGGTCACCGACCAGATCCGAACTTTCTTTGCCTTGTTGAACTTCACCGCCGCCATATACAGTGTGGTGGTGGACGAGAGCGAGTGGGCAGGCTGAATTGTGTTAAGAGACCGGTCGGGGGGGAAGAACTGGAATTTGGCTGTGCTGCCGGCCAAGAGGTCGTCCTTTTTAAGGACAAGGAACATCGCTCCGAGGAAATGCGAACTGCTTAGGCAGTCGGGATTGCAATCAAAGGCGTTCGCGGTGAGCACAACCTTGTCGTCGTTGAATCCGATCGCCGGAAAGTCCGGGCCTATGTTGTCTGTCGTGAAGGAGTACAGGAAGAAGTCATGGGTCGGATCGCTGTCCTTGGAGACAGCAAGTTGCCACGCCCCGGACGAACTTCCCAGGGTGATCGCAAGGACAAACCAGTGTTCCGACATGGGGTCGAAGCGGATCTTGGGATCGGAGAGGAAGACGGAGTCGGAGAGGCCGAAGAAGGTGTTGAAGCTGAAAGGGCCGTCGAAGGGGGGAGTGGTTAGGGCGGTGCCGTCCTTGTTAAGGATTCGTCCCTCGGTGTTCACGACCTCGAATAGGTGGTTGGGCCCTGCGGCCACCTGCGTATCGGGAGGGATGAAATCCCCGCTCTCTGATTTGCTTAGGCCGATGAAGCTCGTGTCGATGGTCGGACCCGCAGCAGGCGCCAGCGGGAGCGCGGATTCAGGAGCGAGTTGGCTCATTGAGCCCTCCCGCTCCAGTTTCTCTTTTTTCCGTCGGAGGAGTTCGGGATGGGGGAACTTTCGGGGGACCACCCGACCCACGGACACCCCTGGGGAAGCCGGCGGCAGGTCCTTCACGTTGACCACCCCATCATGATGGACGATCAACTCTTGGGCGGTCTGACCTCCAGCCTGAGCCTGTGCGTGTGAGTCGGGTGGGGAAATCAACATGGGAAGCAGAGGGAGCATGAGAGCGATGGCGAGCCGAGCAAAGCGCCGAAGTGACCGCGTCAAGTGATCCTCCTTTGAAGTTTGCGAGCGCAAGCTCCCCTTCCTTTCAAGACCAATAGTGCAAATAATCCTCGATGGAGTCTTCGAAGTCAAGGCAATCTATTCCGCTCAAGTTACGAATTCTACTGCGCCGAGATCAGCGGCTTTTGCCGCACAGGGCTTCGCCCACATGACTGGGCGGCCCCGTCGGTGACTCATGTGCAGCTTTGGTGCCATCTCTCCGCTCGCATCGCCAGGCGCGCCCCGCCTGTCGCACACCGGGACCCACTCGGCTGACCCATTGCACCAAAACTCGGCGGAAATACGGTTGACAAAGGCTCCTGTTCATACTAGAAATGGGGAAAGACAGGTCCCTTAGGAGCGTTTCAACGCTACAGTCCCCATCGGCGATTCATTCAACTTCGCCCCGACCACAGTGCATTCGGAAACGCTGAAAACCCGATGATGCCTCTCCTTTTTTCCACATTGCGACGCTGTCCG
>JACQEV010000323.1 GCA_016200385.1 Candidatus Methylomirabilota bacterium | reverse complement strand
GCACCAGACGGCCTGCGTTGACTTGATGGAAGCCTCACGTATAATGGCCGCACCGTGTCCGGAGGATCGGATGGTCAGGCTGGAGCAGATCACAAAGGTCTATTCTCTTGGCGGGGTGGATGTGCGGGCTGTGGATGGAGTGACCCTTGGCATCGCGCAAGGGGAGTTCGTCGCGCTGGTGGGACCGAGCGGATGCGGCAAGACCACCCTGCTTAACCTGATGGCCGGCATCGACCGGCCGACCTCCGGCGAGGTGTGGCTCGATGGGGAGCGCCTGGATCGCCTTTCGGACGATCGCCTCACGCGTCTTCGCCGGACGAGGGTCGGGATCGTCTATCAGTTCTTCAACCTGCTCCCGACCTTGAACGCTTGGGAGAATGTCGCGATGCCGCTCCTGCTTGACGGGCTGCAGGCCAGCGAAATCGAGACGCGAGTCGCTCGACAACTGGAGCGGGTGGGCCTGACCCATCGCGCGCGCCACTGGCCGCACGAGCTCTCCGGCGGCGAACAGCAGCGAGTGGCCATTGCCCGAGCCATTGTGGCCGAGCCACGAGTCGTCCTGGCCGACGAGCCGACCGGGAACCTCGATTCTGTGGCGGGCGGGGCGGCCCTCGAGCTGCTGCAGGGGCTGAATCGGGAACACCGGCAGACGATCATCCTGGCCACCCACAGCCAAGAGGCGGCTCTCCGAGCGGGTCGGATCGTGCGCCTGCGTGACGGAAAGATCGAAAGGAGCGGGTCAGCCTGATCATGCGTACCTGGACGGTGATCCGGCTCACCATCCTTCGGAACCTCCGTGCGAACCCGGTCAGGACGTATATGACCGTGGCGGGCATTGCCATCGGCGTCGCCGCTTTCACGGCGATCCAGGTGGCCAACGAAAGTGTTCTCGGCTCGTTCCAGCGGGCGGTCAACGTCGTGGCGGGCCGAACCACCCTCCAGATTTCGGCCGGTGAGCTGGGGATCGACGAGCGCCTTCTTCCAGCAGTCCAGCAGGTGGACGGGATCATTGCGGCCGCGCCAATCATTCAGGCGGTGGCTCCCATTGCAGGACGGCCGGGGGAAGCCCTCCTCCTCATGGGTGTCGATCTGTTTGCCGAGGATCCATTCCGTGAATACCGGATGGCCAATGGCGACCGGCCTCCGAGGATCGAGGAGCTGCTTAGTCCCGATGCGATCTTCGTGACCGCCTCGTTTGCGAAAGAGAACGGACTTCAGAAGGGGTCCCCCCTCACCCTCCTGGTCGGGTCACAACGGCGGTCCTTCGTTGTCAGAGGCCTCCTGGCCCCCCAGGGTCCTGCGCGCGCCTTCGACGGCAATCTTGGCGTCCTGGACATCGCCACTGCCCAGGCGGCCTTCGACAAGCTGGGGCGGCTCGACCGGATCGACCTGGTGACGCGAGAACAGGTCCCGCCAGGCGAAGTCACCGCGCGCCTTGCCAGGCTCCTTCCTCCGCATCTGACCATCCAGCGACCCGATCGCCGGAGTCAACAGGTGGAGAAGATGCTCAGGGCGTTCCGCCTGAATCTGACAGCCCTGAGCGCCATCGCGCTCCTGGTCGGCCTCTTTAGCGTCTACAACGCCGTCTCCCTCTCGGTCCTTCAGCGGCGGCGCCAGATCGGGATTCTCCGATCGCTCGGCGTGACGAAGGTGAGGGTGGCCGCCCTGTTTGCCGCCGAAGGGGCGGCACTGGGACTCCTGGGCTCGCTCGTGGGAATCGGCGGTGGGCTGCTCCTTGGCCGAGCGCTCCTCCAGAGCGTCTCGCAAACGGTCTCGGCCCTCTACGCCTACGTCCGGGTAGAAGGGATCGAGGTTGGCCCCGGCCTGCTGTCGCTGGTGCTCGGCCTCGGGACCACCGGTGCGCTGGTCGCTTCCCTGGGACCGGCCTATGCGGCAAGCCGGGTCGGGCCGAAGGAGGCAATGTCTATCGGCTCTTATGAGCGAGGCTGGATCCAGCGGTCGGAGCTTTCTCTTCTCATTGGCCTCCTGCTCCTGGTCGCTTCGTTTCTCTTCACCAAGCCAGGTCCTGTTCGTGGCGTTCCTCTCTTCGGCTACCTCTCGCTAGCCTGCCTCATCTTCGGGGTCGCCTGTTTCACCCCTCAACTCCTCCGCTGGGCTGGAAAGGGTTTTTCTGCCCTCTGCAGGGGTAGGCGCGCTCCACTGCTGCAGCTTGCCGCGGGGAACCTCTCTTCTGCCGTTGGGCGAAATGCTGTTGCGGTGGCTGCGATGATGACCGCGATCGCGATGCTGGTCGGACTCACCCTCATGATCGGCAGCTTCCGGCGGACGGTGGAGCTGTGGGTAGAGCAGACGATCAGAGCCGACCTGATCGTGTCGCCGGCGGCCCGGTTCGTCAAGGGGAGCGGGGCCCGGCTTGCAGAAAACTTTGTCGAAGGCGCTTCTCGCATCAAGGGAGTCGCCGCGCTCGATCCCTTCATCGGGCGTCGAGTTGAGCTGATGGGACAGGAGGCGCTCCTCGCAGCCGGCGACTTCGAGGTGGTCGCGCGACACGGCAGGCTCGTATTCAGGGAGGAGGATTCGGCCCGGATCCTCCGACGTGCGAAGGGAGAGAACGGCGTCATCATCTCAGAGAGCTTTGCGCTGTCCAGAGGGCTTAGCGAAGGGGGCCGATTACCCCTCGATCTTCCCTCTGGCCGGGTCGAGCTGCCGATAATCGGGATCTTTTATGATTATGCCACCGACGGCGGCAAGGCGGTGATGGATCGGACTCTCTGGGCGAGGGTGTGGGGCGAGCACGGGGCCGATGTCCTGGCGATCTATCTCGCGCCGGGAGCCGACGAGGCGGCAGTGCGTCGGGGGCTCGAGGCGCTCGCGGGCCAGGATGCGGCGATCGCGATCAGCTCGAACCGGGAGCTGAAGGGAAAAGTTCTCGAGATCTTCGACAGCACCTTTGTTGTGGCCCGCGCCTTGGAGCTGATCGCGATCCTGGTTGCCGTCCTCGGGGTCTTCAACGTCCTGTGGGCCTCGGTCATCAGTCGCCACCGGGAGATCGGCATTCTGCGGTCGGTCGGGGCCACCAGGGCGCAGGTGGCGCGGATCGTGCTGGGAGAGGCAAGCCTCCTCGGCCTGATGGTCGAAGTGCTGGGTCTCCTCGCCGGCATCTGCCTTTCCCTTATCCTGATCCACGTGATCAACAAGCAGTCGTTCGGGTGGACGATCCAGTTCCGGTTCTCCTGGCTCATCCTGGTCAAGTCGTCGGTTCTCGCGCTTGGGGCCGCGTTGTTGGCCGGCTACCTGCCCGCGAGGCAAGCGGCTTCGCTGAACATCCCGGCAGCAGTGGCGTATGAAGGATAACAGGCAGAGGATTTGAATGAGGGCGTCTGGGCTTCAGCGGCTTGGGTCCATCATATCAATCGGTCTCTGTCTTCTGGTTGCCAGTTCGGCACCGGCCGAAGAGTCCTTCCGACTGGCCCTTCCTGGATACCGATTTGTGTTCCCTCGGGACCACGCCTCCCATCCCGGCTTCAAGACCGAGTGGTGGTACTACTCGGGCCACCTGAAGACCGAAGATGGCCGGCGCTTCGGCTATCAGCTCACGTTCTTCCGTGTCGGTGTCGATCCGTCCTTGAGGGGGAATAGCCGCTCTCGATGGGCGGTCCGGGATCTGTATTTGGCCCACTTCGCGATCGCTGATCTGGATCAGGGCCGCCTCTTCTACTGGGAGCGACGTAGCCGCGGCGCACTGGGATCGGCTGGCGCGTCGGCCGAGGTGTTCAGTGTGTGGAACGGCACATGGGCAGCCAAGGGAGAGGGGAAGGCACATCGTGTGATCGCGAGTGTCGAGGGATATGGGATCGACCTGAATCTCACGCCGGCCAAGTCGCCGGTGATCCACGGCACAAACGGCGTGAGCCAAAAGGCTGAAGGACGAGGTCGTGCCTCCCACTACTATTCTCTCAGCAGGATAGCCACCGAGGGTACGCTGATCTTCGGAGGGAAGCGGCAGAAGGTCATCGGATCAAGTTGGATGGATCATGAGTTCGGCAGCAACCAACTGGCTCCCTCGCAGGTCGGCTGGGACTGGTTCGCGCTGCAACTCGACGACGGCGTCGATGTGATGCTCTACCAGCTCCGTCAGGCAAACGGTCATCCGGATCCCCACTCGAGCGGCAGCCTGATCCATCCCGACGGGCGAGTCGAGCACCTGCCGCTTACCGCCTTCCGAATGGAGCCAGAGGAGCTCTGGCAAAGTTCAAGGAACGGCGGCCGATATCCGATCCGTTGGCGGGTGCAGGTTCCCGGGCACCGAATCGACCTCACGGTGCAGGCCGCCTTCCCCGACCAGGAGCTGGATACCCACGGCAGCACCCAGGTCATCTACTGGGAGGGGTCGGTCACTATTTCGGGGACCTCGAACGGTCGGCCGATCTCAGGCCTGGGCTATTTGGAGATGACCGGCTACGCCGAGCCCTTCCGCCAGCCGCTGTGAACAGACCTGCAACTGAACAGCTCAGAGAAAGGCGGTCGGCCAGTCTCAACGGTGGATGGTGACGCCGATCTTGGCGCACCAGCGCTCGACGGGGCAGCGGCTGCAGAATGGGGAGATCGGCCGGCAGAGGTGTTGGCCGAACGGGACCAGTAGGTCGTTGTAGTAGATCCAATACCGCTTCGGCAGCTTCCGGCGAAGGGCCATCTCGGTCTGGTCAGGCGTTTTGGTTTTGACATAGCCCCAGCGGTTCGAGATCCGATGGACGTGCGTATCGACGCAGATTCCCGGTCTTCGGTAGCCGACTGTGACGACGAGGTTGGCCGTCTTCCGCCCCACCCCGTTGAGACTGAGTAGCGCCTCGAGACTGTCGGGCACCTGCCCGGCAAATCGAGTGAGGAGCACCCGGCAGACCTCGCGGATGGTCCCGGCCTTGGTCCTGTAGAAGCTGACCGGGTAGATCGCCCTGGCGATTCGCCTTTCACTGAGGGCGAGCATCGTATCAGGACGATCGGCGAGCCGATAGAGACGCTCTGAGGCCGCTTCCGTCACCTCGTCTTTGGTCTGCTGGCTCAGGATGCAGGAGATCAGCACTCGAAACGGGTCGCGCGACTCTTCCGCGATCTTGCCGAGAGCGGCCGGCTCCCAGGCGCTGATCGCGATGCGGACCAGCCGCAACACCTTGCTGATGTGCCGGTTGGTGACCATTGTGCCCATCATATCGGAAACCGATTATCCCCTCAAGACGCCCCGGATATCACCCTGGATAACGCTATTCCTGTCCCACTAATGCATTGTGGCTGCACGTTCTGCGGGGTATAATCAACGTCACGCCTCGCGGGCACCTCGAGCGACACGAGGCCAATGATCCAGCGGCGAAAGGAGCCAGAGGGTGGACGCCTCCTGCGAACTGGTCAAGCGCGCTCTGCCAGCGGTAGTCAACCTGCACGTCCAGGTCGCCGCCAACCACCCGTCTCGCCTGGCATTGGGTGATGAACGGATGGGGTCGGGGTGCCTGATCGATCCGCGTGGCTACATCCTCACCGTCAACTATGTGGTCCTGGGCGCCAGGTCGATTCGGGTCACCCTTCATGACGGCCGCGCCCTTCGCGGGACTCTTGCCGCCCAGGACTTCGACACCGGCCTGGCCGTCGTCAAGATCAGCGGGCCGAAACTCCAGGCTCTGCCGCTGCAATCATCGCAGCACCTCACCCTGGGCCAGCCGGTCTTCATCGTGGCCACCACTTCGGAGAGCGAGCGGCGGGTCGCTGGGGGCCACGTCACCTATCTGGGCGATTTCGATGCCTACTGGGAGTATATGCTGGACCGCTGTATCAAGACAACGGTCCTCAATCCCGGGTTTGGCGGGGGGCCGCTGCTCGATCTGAAAGGGCGGGTCGTGGGCGTGGTCTCGCTCAATCTGAGCGAGGTGGCGAAGTTCTCCCTGGCGATCCCCACAGAGATGTTTGAGCGCCATCGCGATGAGCTGCTCCAGCACGGAAGGGTCATCAGCCGGCGATGCAGGGCATGGGTCGGGTTCTTCCCCAATCAGACCGAGGAAGGGGTGGTGATTTCCGGCCTGGTGCCGGACGGGCCGGCCGCCAGCTCCGGAATCAAAGAGGGCGACGTCATCCTCGCGGTGGACTTCCAAAGCGTTGGCACGCGACAGGACCTCTACAGCTCCCTGTGGAGGAAGCGGGCGGGCGAGCGGGTCGCATTCACGATCAAGCGAAGATCAAAGAAAGAAGTGGTTGAAGTCATCAGCGGCGACAGGGCCGAATTTTACAAATAAGGCTCTTCCAACCCCCACCCCAGCCCTCTCTCTCAGCGGAGGGAGAGGGGGATGCCGGGAATCGGGAAAAACCAATCCAATGAGGAAAGAGATTGCTGAGCATGACGCCGATATGCTCGAGGCGGTTCGGACGTATAATGAAGGCCACTATCTTGAAGCCCACAAGTTGTTTGAGCTGATTTGGATGATGAAGGGCGGCGCAGAGAAGATATTCTACCAGGGGCTTGTCCACGTGGCCATGGGGTTCCACTACCTTAGTGTCGGCGACTTCGATCGGTCTACCGCAAAGCTGCGGCGGGCCACCGAGCTGTTGGACGATTTTGCGGCGGATTTCCTCGGTTTTGACGTCGAGATGCTCCGGAGCTCCGTCGGGAGGTGTCGGCAACGCCTTGCGGAACTTGGTGTATCAGGCATCACCCGCTTCGACCGGACGCTCATCCCCCGACTCGAATTCCTCCCACGCGCCACCCGATAAGGACCTCTCGCCTTTCATTGCGAGGCCGACAAGAGGGGTGGTAGGGGCGCCGCTTGCTGCGCCCCTGAAGGGCAGGGCAAGCCCTGCCCCTACACAGTCTGAAAGATCATTCCGAGCGCAACGAGGAACCTCAGAGAGATTGCGCCGCTTGCCCCGAGCGCTGCCGAGGAGGCTCCGCCTCGCCACGACAGCTCTAAGAAGTCTGAGGTGCGGGAATCGAGCTGTCTTTGATGAGCTGGACGACCTCTTCGGGACTCCGGGCGATCTTGAGCGTGGAGAGATCATCCGGCGCAATGTTCCCCTCCTCCATGACGGGATCGCGAAGCCAGTCCAGCAAGCCCTTCCAATACTCGGTGCCCACCAGAATCACTGGAAACGGTTTGATTTTCTGGGTCTGGATCAGCATGACCGACTCGAACAGCTCATCCAGTGTGCCGTAGCCACCGGGAAGGATAACAAAGGCGATGGAGTGTTTGACGAACATGACCTTCCGGACGAAGAAGTGCTGGAAGTTCACAAGCTTGGTCACATATCGGTTGGGGACCTGCTGGAGAGGAAGTTCGATGTTGAGGCCGACCGAGACGCCGCCCGCCTCATAGGCGCCTTTGTTGGCCGCTTCCATGACACCGGGGCCCCCGCCCGTCATCACGGCATATCCGTGCTGAGCGAGCAACCGGCCGATCTGCTCTGCCCTGGCGTAGGTAGGATCATCGGGGCCGATGCGCGTTGATCCGAAGACCGAGACCGCCGGCGAGACCGGGGCGAGCGCCTCCAGCCCATCGATGAACTCCGCTGTGATGCGGAAGAGCAGTCGGATGTCTTGCGTCGTCAGCCGATCGATGGCGAACGGGAACTTCACGGTCTCTCCTTGCTCTTTACTCTGCATCCGCTCGAGTCGTCATTGTACCACGCCGAGCCAGCCCAAGGTAGTGGCAATGGACGGTTTCGACGTCGCCAGCTCATTCTTGACAAACCGTTTTAACTCTGCTGATATGGAGCGGCTACGGTGACCGGGTCGGAT
>JACQEV010000330.1 GCA_016200385.1 Candidatus Methylomirabilota bacterium | reverse complement strand
CAAGCGGATCGTGGAGGAGACGGACGCGTTCGTCGTCTACCATCCATTTGCCTCCCGAGCGCCGTTCGAGACCTGGATCGTCCCGAAGGCACACGAGGCCTGCTTCGCGCTGATCACTCCCGATGAGTCCAAGCGGCTCGCCCACACCCTGAAAGCCGCCTGGGCAAAGCTGCATCGGGGGCTGAACGACCCAGACCTCCATTATGTCATCCATACCGCACGCAGCCCGCACGAGGGCAGGGACTACTACCACTGGCACCTGCAGATCATCCCACGATTGACGACTCCGGCCGGCTTCGAGCTCGGGTCCGGCATTTTCATCAACACCGCCCTGCCAGAGCAGACGGCGCCCTTCTTGGGCGGCGTGCGGCCATGACGAAAAGAGTCCGAGGCCCGAGGTGCGAGGTGCGACCGTCAAGTGAGGGGTGCGCTGTAGGGGCGCTGCTTGCTGCGCCCTTGTGCGGGTGGAGGAAGGAGTAGAGGATGCAGGCGGACGCGTTCGTGCGCTGGTTTGATGAGATCGGCCTACAAGACATCCCGCTGGTGGGCGGCAAGAACGCGTCGCTGGGCGAGATGTATCGGAACTTGAAGGCCCAGGGCGTGCGGGTCCCGTATGGTTTTGCCATCACTGCCCTGGCCTACCGAGCCTTCCTCAGCGAAAGTGGTTGCGAGGCCAAGATCAGGGAGCAACTGGAGGGGCTGAACACCCATGACATTCAGGACCTGCGGACCCGTGGCAAGGCGATCCGGACGATGCTTCTTGAAGCGTCCCTGCCTCCCGCAATTCAGGCGGCAATCGTTGCGGCCTATGAGCGGCTCTGCCAGGAATATGGACCGAAGACCGATGTTGCCGTCCGGAGCAGCGCCACTGCAGAGGACCTGCCCGATGCCAGCTTTGCCGGCCAGCAAGAGACCTACCTGAATGTCCACGGGGTCCCCGGTTTGCTCGAGGCATGCCGGAAGTGTTTCGCCTCGCTCTTCACCGATCGCGCCATCTCCTACCGTGTGGACAAGGGGTTTGATCACCTGAGCATCGCCCTTTCCATCGGGGTGCAGAAAATGGTCCGCTCGGACCTCGGCGCCTCAGGCGTCATGTTCACCATCGACACGGAGAGCGGATTCCCCGATTGCATCCTGATCAATGCCTCGTACGGCCTGGGAGAGAATGTGGTCCAGGGCGCCGTGACGCCGGACGAGATCTACGTGTTCAAGCCCACGCTCCTCAAGGGCTTCCGCCCCATCATCCAGCGGAGCTTGGGGAGCAAGGAGTGGAAGCTGGTCTACGACGAGGAAGGAAGCAAGCTGACGAAGAACATCGCCGTGCCCGCCGCCGATCGCCAGCGCTTTGCTCTCGGTGACGACGGCGTCCTGCTACTGGCGCGCTGGGGTTGCGCCATAGAGGACCACTACAGCCGGAGCAGCGGGAAGTACACGCCGATGGATATCGAGTGGGCTCAGGACGGCAGAACCGGCGAGCTGTTCGTCGTGCAGGCGCGCCCGGAAACGGTTCAGTCAGTGAAGCGACGGGACCTGCAAGGCAGGGCCCGCGTGATCGAGGACCCGCGCCATCTGGAGAGATTCCGCGAGCGCGAAGTCTTGGTGACCGACAAGACCGATCCGGACTGGGAGCCCATCATGAAGAAGGCGGCCGCCATCGTCACCAACCGTGGCGGACGGACCTCACACGCGGCCATCGTTAGCCGCGAACTGGGAATTCCCGCGGTGGTCGGGACGGAGCGCGGGACAGAGGTCATCGCCGATGGGGGAGAGATCACCGTTTCCTGTGCTGAGGGCGACACCGGGTATGTCTACCGGGGTCTTCTCAGGTTCAATATCCAGGAGATCGATCTGGGCAAGCTCGGTCGCCCCCGGACCAAGATCATGCTGAACGTCGCCAACCCCAGGGAGGTCTTCGCCTTGGCAGCCCTCCCCAACGACGGGGTTGGCCTGGCAAGAGTGGAGCTCATCATCAGCCACGCCATCCGGATCCATCCCATGGCATTGGTCCGTTATGACGCCCTGGTCGATCAGCCGGCGAAGGCCGAGATCGCCGTTCTGACCGCCGGCTATGACGATAAACCCCAGTACTTCGTGGACAAGCTGGCGGAGGGGGTGGGGATGATCGCCGCCGCCTTCTACCCCAAGGACGTGATCGTTCGCCTCAGCGACTTCAAGACGAACGAATACGCCAACCTGATCGGAGGAAAGGAGTTCGAGCCGACGGAAGAGAACCCCATGCTCGGCTTTCGCGGCGCTTCGCGCTACTACGACGACCGGTATCGGGAGGGATTCGCCCTGGAGTGTCGCGCGATGTGGAAAGCCAGGGAGGAGATGGGCTTCACCAACATCAAGCTGATGGTCCCCTTTGTCCGAACGGTGGCGGAAGGCGGGAAGGTGCTGGCAGAGATGGCCAAGCACGGGCTCAAGCGTGGAGAGAACGGTCTCGAGGTGTACGTCATGTGCGAGATTCCCAGCAACGTCCTGCTCGCCGAGCAGTTTGCCAGGATCTTCGATGGCTTTTCTATCGGGTCGAACGACCTGACACAGTTGACGTTGGGGGTCGATAGAGATTCAGAGCCGGTCGCCAGGATCTTCGACGAACGGGATCCGGCTGTCAAGAAGCTCGTGGCATCGGTGATCCGGACGGCTCGAGCGTGCGGCGTCAAGATCGGGATCTGCGGCCAAGCGCCGAGCGACTACCCGGAATTCGCGCAGTTCCTGGTCGAGGAAGGGATCGACAGCATTTCGTTGAATCCGGACGCTGTCATGAAGATGACGGCAAAGGTGCTGGAGATCGAGCAAAGGATAGGCGCAAAGCAGGCGGGATAATCAACTGCCCGGTAATGGCCTGTGTTCGATATGGCATCCCAAGGTGGCAAGGGGGGAGAGACATGGCAGCCAGCGCGGTCCCGGTCAAGCCGGTGAAAAAGGTCGGTTCACTGTTGGATGAAGTGGTAGAGATCGAGATCGGCGGATCCGGAGCCTGGAGACCAAGCCGAATGTCCTCGAGATAGGGCTGACCGCAAAGGTCGTGACCCTGGAAGAGCACCTCCGCCGCGAGAGCGAGCGCGGCCGCCCGCGCGAGCGAATCTAGGCAGGGTCAGCCGCCTCCCCGGTTGCCCCGCATGTTCCATCGCGGGACGGATCCCGCCCATCGCGGCCTCCACTCGCTGCCGGATGGAGTACCAGAATTTCCACGTGACGCCCGCGCCCACCGGGCACTAGCGCCCGGAGCGCGCCCCGACCCGGGGACTGTGCTGTCCCCTTCAAAGGAGGGAGTCGCCATGACCCAGCCAAGCAAGCTCACCCTGAGTGTGATCAAGGCCGATGTCGGCAGCGTCGCCGGCCACAACCGCCCGCACCCGGACCTGCTCCAGCAGGCGGAGGCCTGCTTGGCGACCGCCAAGCAGCAGGGGCTCCTCCTGGACTTCCGGGTCGCCCGCTGCGGCGACGACATCAACCTCATCATGACCCACCCCCACGGGATCGCGCACGAACCGATCCACCGGCTGGCCTGGGACACCTTTATGGAGTGCACCAAGGTCGCCAAGCGCCTGCACCTCTATGGCGCCGGACAGGACCTGTTGGCCGATGCCTTCAGCGGCAATGTCAAAGGGCTGGGCCCCGGCGTCGCCGAGCTGGAGTTCATTGAGCGACCGAGCGAGCCGGTCGTGATCTTGATGGCGGACAAGACCTCCCCCGGCGCCTGGAATCTCCCCCTGTATAAGATCTTCGCCGACCCCTTCAACACCCCCGGCCTCGTCATCGACCCCAAGCTGCACGGGGGCTTCACCTTCACCGTCCTCGACGTCAAGAAGAAGGCCACGATCACCCTCGCCTGCCCGGAGGAGCAGTACGATCTCCTGATGTTCCTGGGCGCGCACGGCCGGTACATGGTCAAGGAGGTCCGGCGAAAGGTAGACAAGGAAATCGCGGCGGTCGCTTCCACGGATGTTCTGTCCGAGATCGCCGGCAAGTACGTCGGTAAGGACGACCCGGTCTGCATCATCCGGGCTCAGGCGGGGCTGCCCGCGGTGGGAGAGATCCTCGAGCCCTTCGCCTTCCCGCACATTGTGGAGGGGTGGATGCGCGGCTCGCACCACGGGCCCCTGATGCCAGTGCCGTTCCATCAAGCCAACCCCACCCGGCTCGATGGGCCGCCCCGGGTGATCGCGGCCGGGTTCCAGCTCAACGAGGGGACACTCATCGGCCCGATCGACCTGTTCGACGATCCCGCCTATGACGAGGCCCGCCGGCAGGCGAATGTGGCCGCCGACTACCTGCGCCGCCACGGCCCGTTCGAGCCCCACCGCCTGCCGCTGGAGGAGATGGAGTACACCACCCTGCCGCTGATCATGAG
>JACQEV010000329.1 GCA_016200385.1 Candidatus Methylomirabilota bacterium | reverse complement strand
CGGCGCAGGATCTGGTCCGGGCGGAGGCCCGTGATTTCCCCTCCGTCAAAGAGGACGCGGCCGGACCTTGGCGGGAGGAGCCCTACGATGGTCCTGAATGTCGTGGACTTCCCGGCCCCGTTGGGACCGATGATGCACACGAACTCTCCAGGCCGCACCTCCAGCGTCACGCCATGGAGGATTTCCAGCTTGCCATAGCCGACGTGAATACCGTCCACTTTGAGCAGAAAGCCATCAACGGCCAAAGTACGCCTCCATCACCCGCTCGTTGGCCTGGATCACCTCGGGCGGTCCCTCGGCGATCTTCTCCCCGTAGTCAAGGACAAAGACCATCTCGCAGAGCCCCATGACGACTTTCATGTCATGCTCGACGATCAGGACGGTCTTGCCCTGGACGCGGAGCTTCCGGATGGCGCCCAGAAGGTCGTTGAGCAACGTCGGGTTGACCCCTGCCGCCGGCTCGTCGAGCAAGATCAGCTCTGGGTCGGTCATGAGCACCCGGATGAACTCCAAAAGCTTCTGCTGACCGTAAGAAAGATTGCCCGCGTACTCGTTCTGGAGCCGGTCCAGCTTCACGAACTCCAGGAGTTCCATCGCCCGCTGGCAGTTCCCGGCGAGCCCCCCCTTCCGCGAAACCACCAGGAGGTTCTCCAGGGCGGTCAGTTCCGGAAAGACGCGGATGATCTGGAAAGTGCGCCCGATGCCCCGGCAGGCAACCTGGTGGGGCTTGAGCCCGTCGATGCGCTCGTCCTTGAAGCGGATTTCCCCCTCGTCTCGTCGGTCGAGGCCGGTGATGCAGTTGAAGAGCGTGGTTTTCCCTGAGCCGTTGGGGCCGATGAGGCCATAGATCTTCCCCGGCTGGACAGCCAGCGAGCAATGGTTGACCGCCGTCACGCCGCCAAAGCGTTTGGTGACCTCTCGGACCTCCAGGATGTGACCCTCCGGCATTTCACACAGTCCGAGGGAGGCGGTAGCGCTCCTGCAGGACGCCCATGATGCCCCTGGGCATCAGGAGCACCACGGCGACGATGAGGGCCCCGAAAATGGCCTGGTGGACAAAGAGGAAGCGAGCCCACACCAGCTCCTGGAACACGGAAAGGAGCACGGCGCCGAGGACCGGTCCGAGCACCGTCCCTTTCCCGCCGAACAGGCACATGATGATCATCGTGATGGTCGTGAGAAGGGGAAACACGCCCAGCGGCTCGATGTAGCTCGAATACCAGGCGTAGAGCCCGCCCACGATCCCCGGGAACAGGGCGGAAAGAAGGAAGGCGTACAGCTTCATCAGGGAAGTGTTAATCCCCATGGTCTCGGCAGCGATCTCATCCTCGCGGATCGAGAGCAGGCGGAGGCCGAACCGGGAAGTAATGATCCGATAGGTCAGGAGCGTCACAGCCACGGCGGCGCCCCCCATCGCGTAGTAGACCGGCGCGATCGACAGGATGGGTGGGAGGGAGATCCCGGAACCGCCTCCGGTAAAGCTCTCGAAGTAGGAGACTAGGGCGCGCACCACCTCGTTGAGCCCCAGCATGGCGATGGCGAAGTACGGGCCCTTCAGCCTCAGGCAGGGGTAGCCGATCAGAAGAGCCAGGGCAGCGGCCGGTACACACCCCGCCAGGCTGGCGGGCAACCAATGCCACCCGGCCTGTGTAACGAGGAGGGCCCCGGTATAGGCCCCGACTCCGAAGAAGGCCACGTGACCGAAGGAGACGTAGCCGGTGAAGCCGGAGATGAGATTCCAGCTCCCTGCAAGGGCGATCCACATAAAGATCTGGATCGTAAAGCTGATGATGTAGCCCGAGGCGAAAAGCGGCAGGACGGCCAGCCCGCCCATGACCGCCAGGAGGAGCCACAGGATTCCGGCCATCATGTCCGGCCCCCCAGGAGCCCCGCGGGACGCACCAGCAGGACGATCACAAGAAAGATGTAGGCGATGACCTCGCTGAGCTGGGCAGTGAGGAAGAGAGAAGCCAGGCCCTCCACCAGCCCGAGGAGCAGGCCGCCGAAAAAGGCGCCTGGGTAGTTCCCCGCCCCGCCCAGCGCGATCACCAGGAATGACTTGAACACGTAGATCAGGCCCATCTCCGGATAGACGGCGAACATGGTGGAGACCAGGCTTCCGCCGGCGCCGGCCAGCCCCGCTCCGAGCCCGAAAGTGATCACGTCGATCCGGCGTACGTTGATCCCGCAGATCTGGGCGACATCTCGGTGCTGGGAGGTGGCCCGGATGGCTTTGCCGATCTTGGTCCGGTGGAGGAGGAGAAAGGCCAGCCCCGTGAGCCCGAGGGCGGCGACGAAGCTGATGAGGCGGGGTTTGGAAACGGCAATCTGCCCCAGGATGAACGAGCCCGTCAGGAACTCAACCGAGCGATAATCGGAACTCCAAGCGAGCATGGCGACATTGGCAATGAAGATGGAGATCCCGAAAGTGAGGAGAAGGGAGGACAGCTCAGGGGCTTCCACCACCCGATGGACGAAGAGCTTCTGGAGAACCGCCCCGACCACGAAGAGCATCGGAACGGAGACGAGGAGCGAAAGAAACGGGTTCAGTCCGAACAGGGCAAAGAGCCAGTAGGTCGTGTACGCCCCGAGCATGAGGAGGGCCCCGTGCGCGAGATTGATGACCCGCATGACGCCGAAGATGAGGGAGAGACCCAGGGCCACCAGGGCGTACAGACCACCGGCCAGGAGGCCGGACACGACGATCTGGAGGACCATGGTCCCTGTGATCTGGACCTGCATCATCGTTCGCCGGGGATATCAGAGATGAATAGGGGGTCTCCCGGCATGAGGAGACCCCTCACGGGCTGCAGGGGAGGCCGGCCATTACCTTTGATTCCAGGGAGGAGTGGGATAGAGTGGCTTTCTCTCAGCCAAATGCGGAGGCCAGACCGTCACTTTCTTCCCGTCCAGCCACTGGAGAAGAACCATCTTGTGCGCGATCTGGAAGCCGCGCTCGTCCACCTGGTAGTCGCCAAAGGCGGTCGTTATCTTGAGCTTCAGGAGCTGCTACCGAATCTTCTCCGAGTCCAGCGAGTTGGCCCGTTTGATGGCCTCAGCGAGGAGCCGGCACGCGCCGTAGCCCGCAGCCGAGTGGTAGGCGGGCTCATGATTCCACATTTTCTCATAGGCCGCCACAAACTCCTTGATGCCGGGATACAAGAGATTTTCTTCCCACTGGCTGGAGCCATACACGTACTCCGCGGTCTTCCCCAGGAGCTGATAGAATTCCGGGAGGTCACCTCCCACTGTGACACCATACATCCTGGGGTTGACATCCAACTCCTTCATCTGCCGGGTTGTGGCGACCGCGTCGTCGAAATAGGTGCCGCCTGTGATCACGTCGGGGTTCAGCGACTTGATCTTTATGAGGAGGGCGGAGAAATCGGTGGTTCCTTTCGGATATGCCTCGTGGAAGACCACCTGCATCCCCCTCTTCTTGGCCAGCTCGATAGCGCCTTTCGCCGCGGCCTTGGCGAATAGCGTATCCTCGTTCATCACGGCAATGGTCTTGAGGCCGCGCTCGGCGGCCAACTCCACCAACCCCTCCAGGTAGACCTCGGCAGGAGAGATGGTCATGAAGAGGTATTTGAAGCCGCGCTCCCAGATCGAGGTGGTGGCGGCCAGGGAGGCCATCATCACCTTCTGATACTTCTCGCTCACCGTCGAGGCGGCATTCGTGACGGGGCTGGAGTAGGGTCCCATGACGTGCTCCACGTTGTCCTCAGTGATGAGTTTCTCGTAGAGCTTGATGGCCGTGAGAGGATCCGACTTGTCGTCGTAAATGATATACCGAACCTTCCGGCCGAGCAGCCCGCCCTTATCATTGATCTCTTTCTCGCAGAGGAGGTATCCCTCCTGCGTGTATTTCCCGGGCTTGGCGTAGGTCCCGGTGAGTGAGATGGAGGCCCCGATCTTGATCGGTTCCTGACCCCACGTTGGACCCGCTCCCCATTCCAAAACGAGCAGCGAGACCGACATACCGGCGAGAGCAAGGACAAACGCTCGTCTCATGGCAGCCACCTCCTGGGCTCCGTACGGAGCCCACGCTTCGATCGTATAACAGGCTTCTTCATCGCGTGTCTCCCCGCGTGTTGCGTCGAACTCTAAGGAAAAATCGCATCACGAATAACAGATCCAGTCTAGCCTGTCAAAGGCTTCTCTCTCTGTAATTCTGCATCTCATTTAGGGATAGCGACACCGAATGGCATCTTTCCGACGGGGACAGTGGCGATCACTTTCGCTGCTGCCACGTCAATGACCGAGACCGAGTCGCTACGGCCGCAGGCGACGTACAGGCGGCTCTCGTCCGGCGTGAAGGACAGATACCAGGCCCGCTGACCTACCGCGATCTTTCCGATGATGGCCATGGTGTGGGCATCGATGACGTACACGGCGTTACTCCGTCCGTGCGCCACATAGACCCTGATGCCATCTCGCGTCACAACGACGCCCACCGGCCGTT
>JACQEV010000311.1 GCA_016200385.1 Candidatus Methylomirabilota bacterium | reverse complement strand
CTCGGGCCGTCCCATGATCCGGCAGATCGCGCCGAAGTTTGGATCAGTGTACCCGGCGATGTAGGCCCATCCATCTTTCACCCTGACAAAGGTGTACGGGAAGACGGCGAAGTCGTAATAGCCGATCCGCTCCCGGACCCTCCCGTCCACATGATACCAGAGGAGGGTGTACTCAAGATACCGCATCAATCCCTCCGCTGGCGTCACATCTACCATCTGGCCCCGCCCAGTCTCATGCCGGTAGTGTAGGGCGCCCAGCAGCGCAAAGGCCGCCCATGCGCCGCCAGCATAGCCGGCCAGCCACGGTCCGGCTTTGGTCGGGACAGCCGCCGAACCAGCGTCATCGTTGCCGGGTTCGCCCGTGATATAGGTCAGGCCGGACGCTGCCTGGCTGGTGAGATCATATTCCGGTATGGGCTCTGCGGCGCGGGGACCATAATGGCCGTAGGCCGAAAGCGCCACATAGATGAGGCCGGGGTTCTCCACGGAGAGCTGGCGGTATCCGATTCCCCAGGCGTCCATCTGGCCTGGTGTGAATGCCTCAATGACGACATCGGCCCGCCGAGCAAGCTGCAGGAACGTCTCGCGCCCCTCCGCCAATTCCAGATTGAGCGTAATATAGTATTTGTTGCGCCCCTCGGCGAGATACGCCAACCCCTCTCCACGGTGAGTGAACCCGGGTGGCCCCCAGTTGCGGGCCGGGTCGTCCCTGGGTGGTTCCACCTTCATGACCTCTGCCCCAAGCTCCGCCAGGAAGGCAGTGCAGACGATGCCGGCGGCGCTCTCGCGGCTCACGTCCACAATGAGGAGGTCGTCCAGTGCTTCGGGTTTCGCGAAGGCGCTGCGTGGATCGCTCTCCTGTTTGATCCACTCTTCCCAGGGTTGATTGGTCATGTCGCTGCTCATTGGAGGTAACGTCATATAGTTTGTCTCAGACGGGGTGATAGTCGCACATGCGCCCCTCACCCCGCCCCACCTCCCCCTCACCCACGCCCTCTCCCCCCTTCGGGGGGCGAGGGGATTTAAGGCTGGACCCTCTCTTCCCCCCTCGAGGGCGAGGGGATTTAAGGCTGGACTCTCCCTTGAGGGAACCTTCGACGAGCGCCCTGCTGAGCTTTGCCGAAGCATCAGTCGAGCGAGCGTGTGGACGGGGGTGAGGGTGTCAAGCCCGTTCGTGAATGATCCGGGCTAAGGGAATCTAGCGAATCTCGCCTTGGCCGGGTGTCCAGTCGTCGGGGGGCTTGGGACCGCGCCGATCGGCCCATTTGCCGATGACCCGCTGCCTCTCCAGCTCCGCGATCTGATCCTGGGTCAGCCCCAGCAGCCGGCTCAAGACATACTCGTTGTGAAAGCCGACCGGCTTCGCTGCCCACTTGTATCGCATGGGCGTCTCGGAGAGCTTCGGCGCAGGGCCATTCTCCACCATGGTCCCGTAGACCGGATCCTCCATTTCCCAGACAGAGCCGCGCGCGCGCAGGTGCGGGTCATCGTAGTGATTCTTGGCTGTGGCAACAGCCGCCGCGGCAAAGCGATACTTCCGCGCCGCTGCCTCCACTTCGGCCCGCGTCAACTCCCGGACCCAGGAGCCGATCGACTGGTCCAGTGACGCGGCATGCGATTCTCGTACACGCTCGGCCTTGGTGGCGAAGCGAGGATCAGCCAGCAGGTCCTCTCGTCCCATCGCCCCACACAGACCCTTGAACTGTTCATCGTCGCCGGCCACTATGGCCACATACCCATCTCGGCAGGCGTAGAGCCCAGATGGCGAGATGGATGGGTCGTGGTTGCCAGTCTGCGGCCGGTTCTTGCCAGTGAGCCCGGCATAGACCCAGGTCCAGTCCATGGCGCGGAGCAGCGCTTCACACTGCCCCACTTCGAGAAATTGTCCTTGCCCGGTCCGGTCGCGATGGTGCAGCGCGGCCAGCACGCCAAGGGCCGAGAGGCACGCCCCGAAATAATCGCCGATGTAGACGCCGATCTTCAGCGGCGGACGGCCCGGAAAGCCCGAGACGGCCGTGAATCCGCTCACCGCTTGGGCCAAGCCGTCGTAGGAGGCGCGGTTGATGAACCGCCCCCATTGCCCGAAGCCGGTATTGGCCACATAGATGAGGCACGGGTTGATCTCGCGGAGCTGGCGATAGCCGATGCCCCACTTCCGTTCCAGCGTCCCGCCCCGATAGTTCTCTACCACGATGTCACTCTTGGCGGTCAAGCGGCGGACGAGGTCCTGTCCCTCCGGTTTGTGGAGGTCGATGGCGACGTGGTACTTGCTGTGGTTCTGGGCAAAAAAGGCAGGGGAGACATTCTTCCAGTAGTAGCCCTGGGGGGCGACGATGCGCATGACATCCCCTGCGCCGGGCATTTCGACGCGGATGACCTCTGCCCCCAGTTCCCCGAGGTAGTCGGCGGTGGCCGGACCGAAGATGATGAGGCTGAGGTCGAGAACGCGGATCCCTCTCAGGGCCTCAGGCTTGCTGAAGACCTTGCTCAGGTCGAAGAGCTTTGCGGTCCAGTCAAAGTAGGATTCGCTCACCCGCTCTGCTCCCGCTACTCAGCCCGACTAACGCTCGACGATCATGGCGATCCCTTGCCCCCCACCGATGCACAGGGTGGCAAGGCCGAGGTGCTTATCCAGGCGCTTCATGTGATACAGCAGGGTGACGAGGAGCCGGCAGCCGCTGGCCCCTATGGGGTGGCCCAGGGCAACGGCCCCGCCGCTGATGTTGGTGATCTCCGGTTTGAACGTGAGGGCTTTGGCGACGCACAACGCCTGCACGGCGAATGCCTCGTTGGCTTCGATCACTTCGATGTCGTCGATCGTGAGTTTCGCCTTCTCCAACACTTTCCGGACGGCGGCGATAGGGCCGGTCCCCATAAGCTGGGGCTCGACCCCCAACGAGGCATACGCGCGGATCCGAGCCAAGGGGGTCACACCGGAGGCCGCAGCTTTTTCACTCGGCATCAGCACGATGGCCGCCGCCCCATCGCTGATCCCGGAGGCGTTTCCCCCCGTCACCGTCCCATCCTTCTTGAAGGCCGGGCGAAAGGTGGCCATGGCCTCCGGGCTGGGCCTGGTGCGGGGGAACTCATCGGTATCGAAGATGAAAGGGTTCCCCTTCTTCTGAGGAACCTCGATTGGAACGATCTCGTCGTGGAAGGTCTCCTGCTCAATCGCCAGCAAGGCTCTCCGGATGCTCTCATTGGCGAAGGCATCCTGCTCCTCGCGGCCGATCTGGAAATGCTCGGCGAGGTTCTCGGCGGTGATCCCCATGTGGACGTGGCTGAACGCATCGAGGAGGCCGTCTTTGAGCATCGAGTCCACGACGGTCTCATCGCCCATGCGGTAGCCCCAGCGAGCCTTTGGAAGAAGATACGGCGCATTGGTCATGCTCTCCATGCCGCCGGCCACCACGATATCGCTCTCGCCAGACGAGATGGCCAGGGCCGCCAAGGCGACCGCCTTCAGCCCCGAGCCGCACAGCTTGTTGATGGTGTAGGACGGGACCTCCACAGGGATACCGGCCTTGATCGCGGACTGGCGGGCCGGGTTTTCCCCAAGCCCCGCCTGGAGCACATTGCCCATGATGACCTCGTCCACCGATCCCGGCTTGGTCCCGGCCCGTTTCAATGCCTCCTGAATCACGATCGTCCCCAGATCGGTGGCTGAGAAGTCCTTCAGGCCGCCGCCAAACGTGCCGATGGCGGTCCTGGCAGCCCCCACGATGACTACGTCCCTCACGGCATTCTCCTGCTCAGGTGGCTGCGGATGCTCAGCCCTCGATATCAGCCATCCAAACCATCATTGTCCGACGCTGGTAATCCGGGGAGATCCGGTCGATCGTGGCCTGATCCATGATCTCGACCAGCGCGTTCAAGAGGTCCGTCTCAGTGATGATTCCCAGAAGCTCCCCCTTCTTCACGACAGGCAATCCCCCGATGCGATGGGTGAGCATCAGCTTCGCCGCCACCTGGACCTGGGTTTCCGGGGAGACGGTGATGACCTTCCTGGTCATGGCGTCAGCCACCCTGACCTGCTCAAGCGAGGAGGCGGAAGCGGCCGATCGAATGTCCCGGTCGGTGATGATCCCCACCAGCCTTCCCTCCTCGAGGGCCGGCAGGTGCCGGATCCGATGCTGGTCGAGGCATGCCCTGGCCTCGGCCAGGGAGGCATTCGGATGGATGGTGATGGGAGTTGGACTCATCTTTTCTTTCACGAGAATTACGATCATCTCAGTTCTCCTCACCCATTGATCGGGGGATGCCCCGCTGTCTCGAGTCGCCCACGAAGATCGGCGGCCAAACGGCCTGGCACGCGGATTACAGGCCGCGGAGGCGGGCGACGTGCAGGACGGCAACGATCGTCATGCCATCCAAGATCTCGCCATCCATCACCATGCGGAGGAGCTTCGCGAAGGGAAAAAGCTGGGTCTTGATGAACTCGGTATCGTCGCCTGATTGAGGATCGACCGCCCGGAGTTCCTCTGCCAGATAGAGGTGGGCGGTCTCATCCAGGACGCTCTTGCTGGTGTGATACGCCACGATCTTTTTGAGCTGGCCGGCCCTGTATCCGCCCTCTTCTTCGAGCTCTCGCTGGGCGGCTTCCTCAAGCGACTCCCCAGCGCGCACACCACCCGTCGGCATCTCCCAGGTCGTGCGTCCCGCCACGTATCGGTACTGCCGGACCAACAAGACCTGGTCATCGTCTACGAACGGAAGGATGCCGACGCAATCGCCGCAGGTCACGACGCCGTAGATGGTCGTCCTCCCATCCGGAAGCGCGACTTGGTCCTCCCGAAGTGAGAGCCAGCGATTCTGATAGATCGACTTGCTGGAGAGCTTCTTCCAGGGCTCGGAAGACAGGTCTGGTTTCGGCATTGTCTCCCCTCTACCTCTATCCCTGCCTGACTGCTCTTTTCCGCTCGACGCACGTAGCGGCGCCATAAATGGGCGAGGCGATGTCGTCCCTCCTGGCGAACAGCCCCACCCTGTCGTACCACATGCCCAGGCACGGGACCTCTCCGGACACCGTGCGAGAGCCAGGCAGGTCCAGACAACGCTTTGGTAAGATCTCCGGATGCTGCAAGACAAGGCTGACCCCCTCCAGGGCGGTCAGGCCACGTTCTCCGGACGAGAAGGCCGCTTCGGCTTCGCTGACAGTCCGACCAAGATGACGCTTGCCCGCATCCGCTTGCAGCCAATAGGGGCCCGCGCTGACCGTGAGACCAGGATCCGGCAACAGTGTCGCGCTCAGGTAGTTGGCGATGTTGGCGTGCTGGAGTTGAATCCAAAAATCGACCCTGGGCTCGACCAGGATCAAGAGGTCGAATCCCATCGCGGCAGCTTCCGGGTCCCAGACGGGTTGCGGCAGACTGAACCGATATTCTTCCTCCGTCACCCCGAGCACCTTCGGGATGCCGAGCTGGATCATCTGCGTGACGAGTCCTTCACTCGCGTGGATCGGTTCGGGCACTGCTCCCGTCCTGTGGACTCGCCGCTCGCTCTGGGCCACGCCTGCCCTCCTTTGCTAATTGCTGAGTTG
>JACQEV010000310.1 GCA_016200385.1 Candidatus Methylomirabilota bacterium | reverse complement strand
ATGAGGATGCGAAGGCTAGTGGCCCATACGGTTCTTGCTCACCCGCGGATCGCGCTGGTCGTAGCGCTTCTCCTGACCCTGCTGTCGGTTCAGGTGGCGATTCAACGGCTGAGTTTCACCTCTACGCGCTCCGCTCTGGCGCCCTTGAGGGGGAGGCTCGCTCAGCTCCAGCAAGGATACCACCAGGCCTTTGGCGATCCCGATCGGACGATTATTGTGATCCAGTCTGACGACCAGGATCAAGCCAAGCGCTTCGCGGCCGCTCTCGCCAAGCGGCTCAGGGCTCGGGTCCCAGGGGTCGAAGAGGTCATTGACCGGTTCGACCTGAAATCCCTGGAGAAGCATTTCCTCCTCTACCTGTCCCCGCAGGAGCTGGTTGACCTGAAGGGCAAGCTCCAGGAGCATCGAGCGCTCTTGGACGAACTATCGGCCGAGCCAGGGTTGAACCGCCTATTCCAACTGATCCAGAGACAGATCAGCGAGGCTCTGGTTGGCCACCTGTTTACTGGGTTCTTGGACGAGGGAGATGTGAAGGACACGCGCCCGCTTGACCTCGCGCCGCTTGTCATACTGCTGGAGCAGCTCAACGCATGGACCGAGGGCCCGCGAGCCTACGTATCCCCGTGGAGCCGTTTTTTCGCCGGGGCTGACGAAAGCGATGATCGGGACGGTTACCTGTGGTCCGAGGACAAGCGCCTTCTGTTCGTATTGGCCACCGTGAAAGAGGATCCTGAGAGCTTTATCAGGTTCAAGCGGCCGATCGAGGGGATCCGAAGAGAGATCCGGGCGCTGCAGCAGCGGTATCCCGGAATCAAGGCTGGCGTGACGGGAGATCCGGCCCTGGAGTACGATGAGGTGAGCGCCGCCCAGCGGGATACCGGCCTGGCGACGATCATCTCACTCGTCGGCGTGATCCTGCTGACGGTGGTCGTGTTCCGCGGCGTGGTCCGGCCACTGATGGGGGCCGTTGCGTTGGCGATGGGGGTCTGCTGGGCCTTTGGATTCGCCGCCATTACCGTCGGCCACCTGAACATGCTCTCGGTCGTGCTCGCGCCGATGCTGATCGGGATCGGAATGGACTACGGGATCCATCTTTTGGCCAGGTACGAAGAGGAGCGGGGTCACGGCCATTCGATTCGCGAGGCGTTGGAGCGCGCCTTCGAGGGTGCAGGTCCCGGGATCCTGCATGCCGCCGTGACAACGGCTGTGGCTCTCTTCACTCTCATGCTCACGAGGATCAGCGCCTTACGCGAGCTAGGCTTTGTCACGGGGAGCGGCCTGTTGCTCACGCTGGTCTCGACCTTCGTGGTCCTCCCGCCGCTACTCTTGTTATGGGACAGACGGAGGGCTGTCGTGGTCGTCGTGTCACCGTCGGTATCGCTCCGACCTCCAGCCTTCCTGGAAGCCTGCTACCGCCGACCGCGCACTGTCCTGGCGCTCTCCGGGCTCGCCACTGTTTTCGCCCTGTATGCGCTGAGCAGAGTGGGATTCGACGGCAACATCCTGCGCTTGCAAGCCGAAGGGACAGAGTCGGTGACCTGGGAGCTGAGGATCATTAAGAACTCCGAACGCTCCACCTCATACGGGGTCATCTTGGCGAGGACCCTGGACGAGGTCAGAGAAAAAACTCTCGCCCTCGAGGCCCTTCCCTCTATCAGCAAGGTGGAAAGCATCGCTACAGTCATGCCGGAAGACCAAGAGCGCAAACTTCCGCTTCTCCGCGATCTCAGGCCCCTCCTGGATGGAGCAAGCCTGAAGAGGGCCTCCCTGGCGCCGGTTGACCTCGACGCACTCCTCGACACGTTGAGCCGGATCAAGGCAAAGATGCTCACGCCCGATGACGTTGAGAAGTGGAATCGGGAGGAGAAGCCGCCCCTTGAGATGATGGGACAGGTGAGAAGCCTTATCGAAAAGTTCCAGATGGGCCTCACGACACACGACCGCGATGAGGTCCGTCGGTCACTCTCCAGTTATCAGGGCGAACTGTTTCATGATTTCTATGACAAGCTTGCGCTGCTGGTCAGGGCGGTAGCGTCTGGGCCGGTCGGGATGGAGGACCTGCCGCGCGACCTCAAAAAGCAGTTCGTTGGGCGGGATGGCTCGTACCTGCTACGCGTCTTCCCACGCCACAGCCCGTGGGAGCTCACCTCCCAGGCCGCCTTCGTCGCCGACTTGAGGAGGGTGGACCCGGACGCCATCGGGGACCCGGTCGAGGGACACGAGGTCATCACGGCTATGAAAAAGGGTTACCAGCAGGTCGGGATTTACGCGTTGCTCGGGGTCGCCATTCTGATCCTATTGAACTTCCGCGACCTGCGGTACTTTCTCCTGGCAAAGGTCCCGCTGCTGGTTGGTGCCGTCTGGACTGCCGGCCTGATGCAGCTCTTTCGAGTGAAGTTCAACCTAGCCAACCTCATCATCGTGCCGCTGATCGTCGCGCCCGGGGTGGAGAACGGCCTGCTGATCGTCCACCGCTACCGCGAGGAGGCTGAGTCCGCTGTCTTACCGAGAAGTCTAGGAAAGGGAGTGACCCTCTCTTCGCTGACCACAATGGTCGGCTTCGGCAGCCTGATGATCGCCCATCACCGCGGGGCATTCAGCATTGGCCTCCTGGTGACGCTAGGCGTGGGGAGCGTCCTTGCCGTCTCCCTGACTCTCCTGCCTGCTCTCCTCACGCTCGCCGCCAGACGACCATCGAGGACCGCGGGAATCGCCAGCAGCACATCCGAGGGAGACCTGTGACATGACACGTCGAGAGGGGTTGTCTTCGCGAAAGGGATTGATGAGTTGCGTGATCGTGTGTGCGTGGCTGGCCCTCGCACCGTCCGTCAAGGCAGGAGAGACGACCGATCGGGTCAAAGGCGAGCTGGATCGGATCACCGCTGTCGTGAGGGACCCAGCATTCAAGGGGCCGGCGAAAGAGGATGAACGCAAGGCGAAGGTCAAGGAGATGATCTTCCAGTGGTTCGACGTCGGCGAGATGGCCCGACGATCGCTGGGTAGCCATTGGGCGAAGCGGTCGGAACAGGAACGCAAGGACTTCGTTGAGCTGTTCGGCGACCTGTTTGTGGAATCCTACACACGGCTAGTCGTCGATCACCTCGCCGACCAACGAGTCGTCTATCTCTCAGAGTCGGTCGATGGACAGGTCGCCGCGGTGAAGACCAAGTTCCTCTCGAAGCGGGATGACCCGACGTTCGTGGACTTCGCGCTCTTTCGGCGAGAGGGCACCTGGGCCGCCTATGATGTGGTGATCGACGATGTCAGTATCGTCGGGAATTATCGGACTCAGTTCAATAAGATCATTCATGCGCAGTCGTACGAAGCCCTCGTCAAGAAGATGCGGCTGAAGCAGGAATCGGAAGGGTTGGGATCGGCAGCGAAGGGGTCCCGATAGCGCCCGGGATGTGTCCCTCTCTTCGGGAGGCCTGCTAAGAGGCGAGCGGGCAATCTTAGCGCCTCCAGGAGCATCCCTTGTGGGGGTCGAGTACGTCTCCCGAGCCGCTCACCGCTATCTTCAGCTCGCTAATAGAGGAGCATGTCGTGAGCGCGGGCGGGGCCGCTTGGGAAGTCCATGAAGCTCACATTGAAGAACGGGTCCATCTTGACCCTGCCGTCCGGCCCGATGTGGGCGAGGCGAACCCAGAATCGGTCCGCCTGGTCCATGGTGCTGAGCAGCGAGTTGCTGATGTACATCCGCTTCCCATCGCTGGTGACGTGCATCATATTGGGCTGAACCCCTGGCACCACGGTGTCATGGAGCCTGATCTTCTCTGGCTTGCTCACGTCCCAGACCTGTATCTCGTTTTTCAGGAAGCAGCTCACGTAGAGGTACTTATCGTCGGGCGACTGGCGAAGGTCGGCCGGCAGACATCCCTTTCCCAGGTCGGCGGCCTTTGTGGCGACGAACTTCCCGTTTGTCCGCTTGAACATCCAGAGACTATCGTCCAGAGCGACATTGGTGAAACCGTAGGCCGCCTTTGGCTTCAGCGACCACCGGACCTCCAGTGGCACCGGCCCGGTCTGAAGCGTCTGGAGGAGCTTCCGTTCCTTGAAATCCCAGACCAGCAGCGTGTTGCCGCCATCCTTCATGTTCCATTGGCTGAGCGGCTTTGAGTAATTTCTGTAGGCAGTAAAGCTGGAGGTCACCATGAGGTTCAGGCCCGGTTTGATCGCCAGGTCGTAGGCATAGGGGGCCGAGTCGGGGTGTTGGATCGTGCGGATAAGTTGCCCGTCGTTCGTGAATTCCGCCATCCCGCCTGGCAGACCGCCGTCGGCCTTGGACAGGAAGCTGATCAACATTCGCCCGGGGAGGGCGTAGTGGGTGTGAGGGCCCATCATCCCGGTCAACTTGCCGAGGTCGTCCAGGACCTTAACGATCTTGGGTCGCGCCGGATCGCTCGCGACGTCGAAGATGAAGATCGTGTTGCTGAACAGGGTGCCGGCCCAGATCCTGGTGCGATCGTCAGTGAGGCCCATGTGGTGCGGTTCGTTCCCCTTCGACCCGACATCGATGGTGGTCAGGATCTTGCCGTAGGTTGGCGATGTCATGTTCACATCGATGACGGCCATGAAGTCGTTGTCCTTGGCGTCGGCGTCAACCGACCAGACATAGAGGTACTTCTCCTGTCCGGTCCGCTGTTTGACATAGGGCGAAAGGCAGATCTCCGCCATCGCCGAATGGGTGGTTCCCAAAAGGACCACTGCTCCGATAGCCGCCCACATCAACCGTCGTGCCGCCTTGCCTCGCTTCATGACTTCTCCCTTCCTTCACGGTTCATTCGAGTTTCGGCTTCTGTCGCATGACGACTGTGTCGCCGCTTGGCGGGTGACGTGTGGCCGCCCACCCGAGAGTCGCCGCGGACCCGGACAACGTTTCTATTCAGCGAAATGGCGTTCCTTCCTCATGGGCCTCAGAGTTGCTCCATAAAGCTGGCGATCTCGTCGATCTTGACCCCCCGAACGGCGATCTCCGGCGCGTAGATCACCTCGTCAGCCGCCCACACCAGCGTCCCCTTCACGTCCTTGCCGATCCCGACGATGTTGGACAGGATATTGTGGATATTATCGCTGATCCGCACAGTGTTCGGCTTCAGCGGCGCGGCGATCCGTCCGTCCTTGATGATGTAAGAGTCGCCGACCACCGTGCAGGTGAAGTCTGCGGCCCGCAGCCCGTTGATCGGGTAGGTGTACCAGATCCGGCCGATCAGCAGGCCGTCTTTTACGGTAGCGACGAGTTCTTCGAGGCTCTGGTCACCCCCTTCGACGATCGCGTTGGTGGCGGCGATGCCGGGCTGGATACTGAACTGGCGGCCGCCTCCGGCCCCGAATCGGAAGCCGTTCCGCGGGATGATCGCCTTCATGTGTCGGTGTGGGTCCGCCCCAAGCTTCTCTTCGGCTTTGAGATCTTTCACTATCCGCTCCCGCTCGTAGTAATTGCTGAGCAGACCGACCAGCTTCCCGCGCTGGATCAGCCGCGTTTTCCCCGTCGGCAGCCCCTCGCATGTGATCCCCTTGCTGCCCATCAGACAGCGCTGGGCTCCGTGGTCGTAAAGGGTCAACAGCCTGGACGCGACCTTCTTGCCGAGCTTTCCAATGAAGGTGGAGCTGTCGCTATAGAAGGCGCTGAGGCTGACGGAAGGCAGAATGAGGTTGTTCAGGAGATCGGCCACAGGCTGTCTCCCGAAGATGACGGAATATTCCCCGCTCCTGATTCGCTCCCCACCAATCGACGCGATGGCGTTGCGTGCGGCTTCGATGCCGGCCTCATCAGTGAGGCTCTCCAGCCGGGTGCCGGTCGAGCAGCCGGTCCCCTTGGAGGCCTTGGCCTCGACCATCGCGGTGATGAAGGCCATGATCAGTGTCGATTCGTCGGTTTGAACCTCGGGCATGGCGGTCGAGGCGATAGCGATCCGCTCCTGCAGGATGGTCACGTCGCCGCCCAGTATCAAACCCAGATCCTTGATCCGTGCCGCGTCTCCAGCCAACTCCATGAGTGTGGGCGAAGCCGTGAAGGCGTTCAGGCCGCCACGCAGGAGCTTCCAACCAGCCGCAACCAGCTCCTCGTCCCGGATCTTCATCAATTTTGGGTCATGGTAGCGGCGGAGCCTTCGTCGCTCCCCCGTGGGTCTCGGGAGCGATGAAAACTCGGGGTCGGAGACCGCGCCGCGCCTAGCCTTCTCCAGGGCTCGTATGACCCCATCCAGGCTCAGGTCGCTCGGCTCACTTCCGAAACCGATCTTGGTCCCGGCGCCGGTCTTAAACGCCGCCTGGATTCCGAGACCCGAAGACTCGGTCGATTTCGGCTCCTCGACGCCGTTGCAGGGGATGTGGGAGGTATAATTCAGCCGAGCGATCAGGCTGGCGTTGCTCGATGCGAAGACTTCGGCTTCGGCCACCTGCTCCGCTGACCGCAGATAATCCAGCGCTTGCTCAACGGCCTTTGCCAGTTCAGAGGTTGCAATCATCTGAGTTCCTCGCTAGGAAGCTCTCAGCTCTCAGCCATCAGCTAACACAAGGACAGGCATGGTGCGCTCCATTTTGATGAGTTGTCAGTCACCTCTCACTTCCCCATGTTCTTGCTGACCGCTGAGGGCTGAAAGCCATTGCTCCTGTTTTTAGCTAACCCCTGTGAGTCGAGCGCGGCTGCGCATGGTGGGGCCTCCGTTGCCCAGCCGCTTGGTCTGCATCGGCTGCCCTTTGCCGCAGTTGGGAATCGGGTAGAGGCGGAAGTCGTTCCCCACGGCATCCACCTTCATCAGATAGTCCTTCGTATCGGCCATGATCCCGCCGTTGCAGAACAACTC
Organism: Candidatus Methylomirabilota bacterium; assembly: GCA_016200385.1. GTDB lineage: Bacteria > Methylomirabilota > Methylomirabilia > Methylomirabilales > Methylomirabilaceae > Methylomirabilis. The sequence goes on along the minus strand of JACQEV010000310.1, from coordinate 2,075 downwards.
CCCGATCTGACCCTGCGTGATCTCATAGACCTTCATGGCGGAGATGCGGAAATTTTCGCGCGATTCGGCGATCGATGGGATCCGGTGTCCCACCACGTAGTAGCCGTGTGGAACCTCCCGGATGATCTCTTGCGCGTCACGATCGCCCGGGCCGAACACCGTGTTCGACATCCTGATCAACGGGACCAGCGAGGCGTCGGCCGCCTTGTAGGAGCCGTTTGGTTCAACCCCCAGGACTGCCGCCGTCTGGCGGCTGTTCATAAAGCCGGTGAACACTCCATGGTCGATGTGCGTCACCCTTTTCGCCGGCGTCCCCTCGTGATCATACTTGTAGTGGCCGTAACCAGGAAGGGAGGGGTCGGAGAATGCCGAGACAAGAGGCGAGGCGATCGCCTTGCCCAACTGGGTGTCCTGAAGGTTCCGGAGGAGCCAGCTCCGGCCGGCGTAGGAGGCCTCCATTTTCAGGGCGCGGTCCAATTCGGTCGGATGGCCGACGATCTCGTGGACCTTCAGCGTGTTATAGTGGGGATCGGTCACGACCACGACCTCGTTGTCGGTGGCCTTGAGCGGCCGGGCGTTGCAGAGACTGACCGCGTCGTTCGTGAGGTTCGCACAGAAGGTCCCAAAATCGGGGAAGCGGATGAACTCTTCCTGTACCCCGCGGCTGATGACCTCCCACCCGCGCTGGTGTCCCACGTAGTCGTACAGCTCCTGCGCACCCGATGTGCCCTGCGCCACCACGAAGCAGGTCCCCTGAGTCAGGGCGAAACCTTGATTGATGCTGGCGCCCTCAGAGCTGCAGAATAACTCCCGGCTCAACAGGGTGTGGGCCAAGATGAACGTATACTTGACATGGGAGTCGAGTTCAAAGCACCTTCGGGAGATGTCTGTCGTGAGGCTGACCAGATCGTCCAACGGAACGGAACGGGGATCGATCTCGTACTGGGCCGGGACGACATCCTGATGGATTTCGATGGGAGCGAGGCTCGTGCTGGTCAGCGCATCGGCCAGGGGGCCGAACTCTCCCTTGATCGCGGCCTTCTTCTCGGCGTTGGCCAGGGCTCGGTGGTGAGCATGGCCAAGTCCTTCCTTCACCACCTGCTCCAACCGATCCAGGTCGGCTGCGCCAAGCGATTGCCCGAAATATCCCGGTGCAACCACGCTGTCGCCGGAGAGTGCGCGGATGCCGACCGCGAACCCATAGTCCTTGCTGCTATGCTTGCTCCCGCCGTTCTCTGCCGTGGCGAATAGCCCCTCATCCACCTCTAGGCGGATATCGGCATAGCGGCACCCGCGCAGAGTCTTTCGGTAGCGGGTGGCAAGATCGAAGATCATCGGCTTGATCTGATCGAGGATCTCCACTGTGATCGGTTGTCTCGGCATCGGGCTGCCTCCCTGTCATGGGTCGAAGTCTTCCGAGAAAGTGACAGGCGGTAATTATACTCCACCTGGGGAGGGAGAGGAAAGCGTCTTTTCCTCGAGCGCACCCGAGGGCCTGCGTTGACTTGACGGAAGCCTCACGTATAATGGCCGCACCGTGTCCGGAGGATCGGATGATCAGGCTGGAGCAGATCACAAAGGTCTATTCTCTTGGCGGGGTGGATGTGCGGGCCGTGGATGGGGTGACCCTTGGCATCGCGCAAGGGGAGTTCGTCGCGCTGGTGGGACCGAGCGGATGCGGCAAGACCACGCTCCTCAATCTGATGGCCGGACTCGATCGGCCGACCTCCGGCGAGGTGTGGCTCGATGGGGAGCGCCTGGATCGCCTTTCGGACGATCGCCTCACGCGTCTTCGCCGGACGAGGGTCGGGATCGTCTATCAGTGCTTCAACCTGCTCCCGACCTTGACCGCTTGAGAGAATGTCGCGATGCCGCTCTTGCTTGACGGGCTACAGGCCAGCGAAATCGAGGCGCGAGTCGCTCGACAACTGGAGCGGGTGGGCCTGACCCATCGCGTGCGCCACTGGCCGCACGAGCTCTCCGGCGGCGAACAGCAGCGAGTGGCCATTGCCCGAGCCATTGTGGCCGAGCCACGAGTCGTCCTGGCCGACGAGCCGACCGGGAACCTCGATTCT
>JACQEV010000309.1 GCA_016200385.1 Candidatus Methylomirabilota bacterium | reverse complement strand
TCGCCCGAATGCCGGCTGGCCGGCGAAGAGGGGGCAGGCCAACTCCCGCTGAACGGTGATCCCGTATAGAGATTGTTCGGACAGGAGGCCGGACACGACGATCCCAGCCAACATCATGCTGAGGATCAGGTAGAGCAGATTGTTTCCGGTATTGGTTGCCGCGACTCCCACGGCCAAGGTGACGGACAGATACCACACACCCTCCCGGGCAGGACGGATGGACCGAGGCGGCCGGAGCCAGTGTCTGAGCGAAGCTTGAAAGGGCTCACGCGAGTGCATCGCGAACCGACCGATCAGTCAGGCACCTGGATCTGGGCGATCAGCGTCTGAAGAAGCTGCGTCGACGCATCGAAGCCTTGGCCACCGCCGCGAGCGGTCCAGCCGCCCTTGACCAGGAGTCGGTGGGCGAGGACCGGGATGGCCAGCCGCTTGACGTCATCCGGGATGCAGTAGTCACGGCCCTGGATGAGTGCGAGTGCCTGCGTCGCCCTGTAGAGAGCGAGGGTCCCTCTTGGGCTCACCCCGAGCGTGAGGCCCTCGCAGTGGCGCGTGGCGTCGACAATGGACATCAGGTAGTCCACCAGGGACTCCTCCATCCGGACCTGTCCCACCATCTGCTGCAGCGCCAGCAGCTCTTTTTCGTCGAGCACTGGCTGCAGGCGCTCCAGTGTGGCTGAGGCCGCCTGGGCTCGCAAGATCCGCTTTTCCTCGGTCCGGTCAGGGTAGCCGAGTCTGAGCCTCAACAAAAACCGGTCCATCTGTGACTCCGGGAGCGGATGTGTGCCGTGATACTCGAGCGGGTTTTGGGTGGCCAGCACAAGGAATGGCTGCGGGAGCGGGTATGTGTGGTGATCGACCGATACCTGGAAGTCGTTCATCGCCTCCAGGAGGCTCGACTGCGTCTTGGGGGTTGTTCGATTGATTTCGTCGGCCAGGACGACGTTCGCGAAGATCGGGCCCTGCTTGAACTCGAACTCACCCTGTCTGGGATCGTAGATCGACACGCCGAGGATATCGGACGGAAGCAGATCGCTGGTAAATTGGATCCGCTGGAAGCTGCCGCCCAGGGATCGGGCGAGGGCCTGGGCAAGCGTGGTCTTGCCGACTCCCGGGATGTCCTCTATCAAGAGGTGTCCCCGAGCCAGCAACGCGACGATGGCGAGGCGTATCGGCTCAGGCTTCCCGAAGAGGACCCGCTCGATGTTCGCCTGCAACCGAGCGATCTGTTCGACGGAATCCTCCATCATAGTATTGCACCTCCAGCGCGTGAGATGGGAGAGCTCCCATTTTGGGGTATATGCTGACGGATCGGCATTGCCCGTGCGTTGTTCTTTACGAGTAAGAAAGAACTTTTCGCTTTGGAGCCTCGAGGAGATGGTTTGCTCACTCAAGAGCAACAATCGTGCCATCTAATTGCCTGCTGCATCTCCGCGGGGCCTGCTGCTCGCGGGGCCTGCTGCTGTCTTGACAGACCCGGCAGATCAGTGTAACGTTCCTTTCGTCGCCACAAGAGGGGAGATTGACCATGGGCGTGTCCAACGCAGAACCGCCACCACAGGTCGGAGAAGGGAAGGCCAAGGCTCCGAAAGGAATCTGGATCAAGTGCGACGGTTGCAAGGACATCCTCTACAAGGGCGAGGTCGAGCGAAATAATCACGTCTGCCCAAAGTGCCAGCGCCATTTCCGCATCGGTTCCCGCGAGTGGATGCGGATTCTGCTTGACCCAGACACCTTCCAGGAGATGGATGCCCGGCTCCAGCCGCTCGATCCTCTCGGGTTCGTAGATTCCAAGGCGTACCCCGAGCGCGTGAAAGCGGCGAAGAAAGACACCGGATTAGAGGATGCCATAACGACAGGGGTCGGGACCATCGGCGCGCACCCGGTGGTCATCGGCGCCATGGAGTTCTTCTTCATGGGTGGGAGCATGGCCTCTGTCGTAGGGGAAAAGATCACCCGGGCGGTCGAACGGGCCATCACCTCCCGCTCGCCGCTGATTTTGGTCTCGTGCACGGGCGGCGCCCGGATGCAGGAGGGGGTCCTCTCTCTGATGCAGATGGCGAAGACCAGCGCAGCCCTTGCACGGCTCGGGCGCGCCGGTATTCCGTACATTTCCCTCCTCGCCGATCCGACGACCGGTGGCGTCACGGCCAGCTTCTCTATGCTGGGAGACATCATCATCGCCGAGCCCAAAGCCCTTATCGGTTTCGCCGGCCCACGGGTCATCCAGGACACGATCCGCCAAGCGCTGCCCGCGGGTTTTCAGCGGGCCGAGTTCGTGCAGGCGCATGGATTCGTGGACCTCATTGTCGATCGAAGGCAGCTCCGCGAGGTGCTTACCAAGCTACTGGCATTCTTTGCGGAAGGCCGGGTCACCGGGAGTCAGTGACCCTCGCGGGTTCCTTGTGACCTATTCCCAAGCAATAGCCTATCTCTACGGACTCCAGCGGTTCGGCGTCAAACTGGGGCTCGAAAACGTCCACCGCCTGCTGGAGGCTGTGGGCGATCCTCACCGTCGTTTTCCTTCCATCCTGATCGGCGGGACGAACGGCAAGGGGTCTACCGCCGCATTTCTTTCCTCGATTCTCCAGGCTGCCGGCTACCGGGTCGGGTTATACACCTCCCCGCATCTCCTGGAGTTCACGGAACGGGTGCGGGTGGATGGTCAGGCCATCGCCGAAGCGGACGTCGCCAGTCTCACCGACGAACTCAGTTCAGTCGTCGCCGACCTCTTTCCACTCCCTGACACCTCGCACCCCGCACCTGGCACCACGCACTTGGCGCCTCGCACTGTTTCCCACCCCACCTTCTTCGAGGTCACGACCGCCCTCGCCTTCCTGCACTTTCTCCGCAGCAAGGTCGATTACGCGGTTGTGGAGGTAGGACTGGGCGGCCGGTTCGATGCCACCAACGTCCTCGACCCCGAGGCAGCGGTCATCACCAATATCGCCTTGGAGCATGAGGACTATCTGGGAAAGACCCTTGGGGCTATCGCCGCAGAAAAGGCAGGGATCGTGAAACAGGGGGGCCGAGTCGTCACTGCCGCCGATGCACCAGAGGCCCTCGCCGTCATCGCCGAGGTGTGTCGAATTCGAGGCGTGAGCCTCCTCGATGTCCGCGCGACGTGCGACTGGGAGATCAGCGGATCCGACCTGTCGGGGCAGCGATTCATCGTGGCCCAGGCAGGGCACCCGACCGAAGCCTTCTGCATCCGCCTGCTCGGCCGCCATCAGGTCACCAATGCCGTGACCGCCCTCGCCGTGGCCCGGCTGCTCAGGGCGCGAGGGGCCGTAATCGGGGAGAGCGCGATCCGCGAGGGTCTGAGCCGGACACGATGGCCTGGCCGCCTACAGCTTTTCCCTGGTCATCCCCTTGTGATTCTGGATGGCGCTCACAACCCGGCGGGTGCCAAGGCCCTGCGGACCTTCCTCGAGGAACACCGATTTGCAGGCCGCCTGATCCTGGTCTTCGGGGTGCTCCAGGATAAGGACTGGATCGCGATGCTCCAAGAGTTGGGGCCGCTGGCAAAGCGCCTCATCCTCACCCGCCCGGAGAGCGATCGCGCCGCCGACCCCCGCGGCCTCGTGGAGGCCGAAGGTCTCTGTCCAAAGCTTGAGATCCTGGAGAATGTGGCAGAGGCGATCATGCTGGCCAGGGCAGTGGCCGACCCCGAGGATGTCGTTGTGGTCACCGGCTCTCTCTTCATCATCTCAGCAGCCCTTCGGGCACTCGGAGTGCGAGAGGCCCTGCTGTGAGGCGGGGGGCTTGGACCAGGTGGCCTGCCCTGATCCTTGCCGCCGGACTCTTCGCTCTCCCAGCGGGTCCCGGCCGAGATGCCCGCGCGGAGTCGGGTGGCATCCTGGC
>JACQEV010000308.1 GCA_016200385.1 Candidatus Methylomirabilota bacterium | reverse complement strand
GACCGAATTCACGGTCGATCCCCATGACCTCGCCCGTCGATTTCATCTCCGGCCCCAGCAGGGCATCGACGCCAGGAAACTTCACGAAGGGCAGGACCGCCTCTTTGACCGCCACGTGGCGAAGCACCGGCTCCACGGTGAAGCCCAGCTCCTTGAGGGTCATACCGGCCATGATCTTGGCCGCCAGCTTGGCCAGGGGGACGCCGATCGCCTTGCTGACAAAGGGGACGGTCCGGGAGGCGCGCGGGTTGACCTCGAGGACATAGACGATGCCGTCCTTGATGGCGAACTGGATGTTGATCAGGCCGATCACCCCAAGCTCCAGCGCCATGGCCCTCGTCTGGGCTCGTATCTCATCGAGCACCTGCTGTGGCACCGACCTGGGCGGCAGGGAACAGGCCGAATCCCCGGAGTGGATTCATGCCTCCTCGATGTGCTCCATGATCCCGCCGATCACGACCTCCTGCCCGTCGCAAAGGGCATCCACATCCATCTCGATGGCGTCCTCCAGGAATTTGTCCACCAGGACCGGATGCTCCGGCGAGGCCTGGACAGCCCGTGCCATGTAGTCCTGCAGGCTCGCTTCGTCGTAGACGATCTCCATGGCGCGGCCGCCGAGCACGTAGGAAGGCCGAACCAGGACCGGGTAGCCGATCTGCCGAGCGATCCTGAGCGCCTCGCTGACCGAGATGGCGGTCCCATTCGGGGACTGATTCAGGCTGAGATGCTGCAGCAGTTGCTTGAACCGCTCCCGGTCCTCGGCCCTGTCGATGGCGTCCGGCGGAGTCCCCAGGATCTTCACGCCCGCCTGCTCGAGAGGGATGGCCAGCTTCAGAGGGGTCTGCCCGCCAAACTGGACGATAACCCCGACGGGCTGTTCCCGCTCCACAATGTTCAGGACGTCCTCCAGGCAGAGCGGTTCGAAGTAGAGGCGGTCGGAGGTGTCGTAGTCAGTCGAGACCGTCTCCGGGTTGCAGTTGACCATGATCGTCTCATAGCCGATCTCTTTCAGGGCGAAAGCCGCATGGACGCAACAGTAATCGAACTCGATCCCCTGGCCGATCCGATTCGGGCCGGAGCCCAGGATCACGATCTTCCTCCGAGTAGTGGGGTTGGCCTCGCACTCCCGTTCGTAGGTCGAGTAAAGGTAGGGGGTGTGGGCCACGAACTCGGCGCCGCAGGTATCCACCATCTTGAAGGTAGCCTCGATCCCCATCCGCTTCCTGGCATCCCGGATGGTCAGTTCCTGGGAGCCAACGAGCTGAGCGAGCCGGCGGTCTGAAAACCCCAGCGCCTTGGCCTCGCGCATCGCCGAGGCGGTCAGGAGACGGAGCAGAGACGATCCGCCGCGACGCTGGCCGAAGCCGATCAGGTGGTCTTCGAACTTCACGATCTCCTCGATATTCGCCAGGAACCAGCGATCGATCGCCGTCAGTCCCTCGATCTCTTTCACGGTCATCCCCAGCCGGAAGGCGTCGGCAATGTAGAAGACCCGCTCCCAGTTGGCGATCCGCAGTCGCTCCCGGACCAGCTTTTGGTCGGCCTCGCTCACCTCTCCACGGCCACCGCCGGTCTCTCGACCCTTGCCTCGCCTGAAAATCCGGCTCTCCAGGCCATACGCTTCGATCTCGAGCGATCGGATCGCCTTCTGCAAGGCTTCCTTGAAAGTGCGGCCGATCGCCATCGCTTCCCCGACCGATTTCATCTGGGTCGTCAAGGTCTCGTCAGCGCCCGGAAACTTCTCGAACGAGAATCGAGGGAACTTCACGACGCAGTAATCGATCGTTGGCTCGAAGCAGGCCGTCGTCTCCTTCGTGATATCGTTGCTGATCTCGTCCAGCGTATAGCCGACGGCCAGCTTGGCGGCGATCTTCGCGATGGGGAACCCCGTGGCCTTGCTGGCTAAGGCTGAGGATCGAGAGACCCTTGGGTTCATCTCAATCGCAACCATCCGACCGCTTTTCGGGTCCACGGCGAACTGGATGTTGCTGCCGCCGGTCTCGACGCCGATCTCACGGATGATGGCGATCGCCGCGTCCCGCATCAGTTGATACTCTTTGTCGGACAATGTCTGCGCCGGGGCCACGGTGATCGAGTCACCGGTATGGATCCCCATCGGATCGAAATTCTCGATGGAGCAGATGATCACGACGTTATCCTTGAGATCGCGCATCACCTCCAACTCGAATTCCTTCCAGCCGATGACGGACGCCTCGACAAGGACCTGATGGACCGGGCTGATGTTGAGGCCCCATTGAACATGTTCGTCGAACTCATCCCGGTTGTAGGCGATGTTGCCTCCGGTGCCTCCGAGCGTGAAGGAGGGACGGATGATCGCCGGGTAACCGACCCGCTCGACGACGGAGCGAGCCTCTTCGAGGGAGTGCGCGTATCCGCTCTCCGGCACCTCCAGTCCGATCTTCTGCATCGCCTGCTTGAAGAGGTCGCGATCTTCGGCTTTCTTGATGGCTGGTAGCTTGGCGCCAATCAGCTCAACTCCGTGGCGCTCCAGGACTCCCTGCTCGGCCAGCGCAACGGCGAGGTTCAGGCCCGTCTGCCCTCCAAGTGTGGGGAGCAGCGCATGGGGCTTTTCGCGTGCGATGATCTGCTCCAGGATCGGGACTGTCAACGGCTCCACGTAGGTCCGGTCCGCCATGTCCGGGTCGGTCATGATCGTGGCGGGATTCGAGTTCACCAGGATCACCTGGTATCCTTCCTCCCGAAGCGCCTTACACGCCTGGGTCCCCGAGTAGTCGAACTCGCACGCCTGCCCGATGACGATCGGACCCGACCCGATGATGAGGATCTTGTCGATATCGGTTCGCTTAGGCACCTAGTTTACCTTCACACCGTACGCAAGTCCGTCTCCCACCGGCAAGACCTGCGCCAGAAGTTGTGGATGGTGAACAAAATAGTCGTTGAAGCCACGTAATGCCGCGGTTGAGCGGCGGTAGTGATCGGCCAGCAGCCTCCCGCTCGCCACCTGCCCCTTCCAGAGCACATTATCGCAGACGAAGATCCCGCCCATTCTGGTCAACGGCAGTGCGAGATCGAGGTAAGCCCGATACTCCTCCTTTACCGCGTCAAGATAGACGAGGTCAAACGGGCCGTCGAGTGTCGGGATAACCATCAAAGCCGGACCTTTGTGAAACTAAACCTGATCTTCCAAGCCCGCCCGCTTCACGTATTCTCTGGCCTTCCCGATCATCTCGTCGCTCGTGTCGATCGTCACGACCTTACCGTCCGGCGACATGCCACGGGCCATAAAGATGTCTGCATAGCCGATGGCCGTCCCCACCTCGAGGATCCGCCTCGCGCCAATTGCCCGGACCGTGATTTCCAAAAACGTTGCAACCTCGGGATCGGCGACCGGAACGCCGTGCTCATGGGCAAAACGCTCCATCTCCCGTAGCAGCGGGTCTCGCTTTGGCACCAGCCCTTCCAGGTATTTTTCTTGTTCTTGATGAATGATGAGCCCAACTTGGTCCTTCATCTATGACCTATCTCGTCCTCTTGACCGGAGCGCCAGTTTTACGCCGTTCGCTTGCCATCAGGTCCACGAAGCGCTGAAACAGGTAGCTGGCGTCGTGGGGGCCGGGGGAAGCTTCCGGATGATACTGCACCGAGAAGATCGGGAGGCGCGTATGTCGCATCCCTTCTACGGTTCGGTCATTGAGGTTGATGTGTGTGAGCTCGACGTTTTTGTCAGGGATGGAGGCAATGTCCACGGCAAAGCCGTGGTTCTGCGTGGTGATCTCGACCTTGCCGGTTGTCAGGTCTTTGACGGGTTGGTTGCCGCCATGGTGGCCAAACTTGAGTTTGTAGGTTTGGCCCCCAAAAGCGAGGCCCAGGATCTGATGTCCAAGGCAGATGCCGAAGATCGGTGTGGTTCCGATCAGCTTTCGGACATTATCGACGAGGTAGGGGACGCCCTCCGGGTCACCCGGGCCATTACTCAGGAAAACCCCATCCGGAGCCATGTTCAGGACGGTGGCGGCGGAGGTGTCGGCCGGGACAACGGTCACGTCGCACCCCGCCCCCACCAGCTTTCGCAGGATATTCCACTTGATCCCACAATCGTAGGCCACCACTGAATAGGGTTTAGGGGACAGGGTTGAGGGTTCAGCAAACATATCTAGCTGTGGCTGCTCTCCTTCACCCTGAACCCTAGACCCTGTACCCTGTTCTATGTAGCCCTTTCCCAATTGCCAGGCCCTCTGCATCCAGATGTGAGGCTCGGTGCAGGCAACCTCTCTCACCAAATCCCGGCCGATGAGGCCTGGCGAGGCCTTCGCCTTGGCGACAAGACTATCGGGTCCGAGGTCTTTCGTCGAGATCACTCCTTCCATCGCACCGTAATCCCGGAGATGCCTCGTCAGGGCACGGGTGTCGATCCCCTGGATCCCCACCACCCCATGGTCTTTGAGGTAGCTGTCGAGATTTTGTGTGCTCCGCCAGTTGCTCGGGCAGGCGCTGGCCTCCTTCACAATGAACCCTTCCACCGCCGGCGCCTTCGACTCGACGTCTTCGAGGTTAACCCCGTAGTTGCCGATCAGCGGATAGGTCATCACGACCATCTGCCCCTTGTACGAGGGGTCGGTCAGGACCTCCTGGTACCCCGTCATGCTGGTGTTGAAGATCACCTCGCCGACGGCCTCTCCCTCTGCGCCGAATGAGACCCCCTCGAAGAGGGTGCCATCGGCAAGCGCCAGCAACGCCTTTTTCACAGATTCCCCTACGCTTCCCACACCACCTTGCCGGCCACCAGCGTCGCCACGGCCCCTCCCTTCAACTGCCACCCATGAAACGGCGTATTCCGGCTTTTGGACGCAAAGCGGGTGGCGTCCACG
>JACQEV010000307.1 GCA_016200385.1 Candidatus Methylomirabilota bacterium | reverse complement strand
TTCGTGATAAACTCGTTGAAGCGGCTCACCACAAGGGCGAATCGGAACCCTCTTGCCAGATACGTCCCCTCGGTCGTTTTCAACGTCAACCTCCCTGAATCCCACCCTCTCGGTCAGAGGGCGCCACGAAAAGCCGGAATGGTACTAATACAAACGTCTGTAATCTTCTTGCAAAGGCGCGGGTCCTGTCCTTCGGCAGCCCCATCCGTCCTCACTCCACCCATCCCCCAGTGGGGCCCTTCCGTTGCGGGCGGATGGGGCGCCCCGCCTCGGCCACCCGCCCGATGTAACTCTAAAATTGTCGTTTGTACTAGACCTTCTCAAGCAGGTGGCCCAACTTCTCGTGCTTGGCCTGCAGGTAGGCGCGGTTCTCGGCATTGGGCCGAATCTCAATGGGGAGCCGCTCCACCACATGCAGACCATACGCCTCGAGTCCCACGATCTTCCGCGGGTTGTTCGTCAGGAGCCGGATATTACACAACCCGAGATCCGATAAGATCTGGGCGCCCACCCCGTATTCTCGCAGATCGGGCTTGAAACCCAGCTTCGCATTGGCCTCCACCGTATCGAGGCCCTTGTCCTGCAGCTCATACGCACGCATCTTATTCGCCAGGCCGATCCCTCTGCCTTCTTGCCGGATGTAGAGAAAGACCCCCTTTCCCTCTTTTGCAATCAGCTCCAGCGCCCTGTCCATCTGGGGGCCGCAGTCGCAGCGAAGCGAGCCGAAGACGTCGCCCGTGAGGCACTCCGAGTGGACACGGACCAGGATCTCCTCGGCGGCATTGACCTCTCCCATCACCAAGGCCAGATGATGTTTCTTGTCCACCTGGCTGTGATACAGGATCGCGGTGAATCGGCCGTAATGTGTCGGCAAGACGGTGGTGGCAACTCGACTCACGAATCGCTCTCGCTTCAATCGAAACTCGATCAAACTCTTGACGGTGATCAGCTTCAAGCCGTGCTTACGAGCGAATCGATGCAGCTCGGGGGCCCGAGCCATCGTCCCGTCGTCGTTCATGATCTCGCAGATCACACCTGCAGGGTACAGGCCGGCTAATCTAGCCAGGTCAACAGCCGCCTCGGTCTGTCCCGCACGGGTCAGCACCCCACCGTCCCTTGGGCGAAGGGGAAACGTGTGCCCCGGGCTGGTCAAGTCGTCTGGTGTCGTCTCGGGATCGACAAGAGTTTTGATGGTGATCGCCCGGTCATGGGCGGATATCCCGGTGGTCACTTTGTGTTTGGCGTCCACGGAGACACAGAAGGCGGTTTCGTGGGGCGAGGTGTTGTCCGTGACCATCGGCGGGATGCGGAGCTCATCTAACCGCTCGCCGATCATGGGCATGCAGATCAGCCCACGGCCTTCCGTCGCCATGAAGTTGATCGCCTCGGGCGTCACCTTTTCGGCCGCCATCGTGAGGTCGCCTTCGTTCTCCCGATCGTCATCGTCCACGACGATAATCATCGTGCCGTCGCGCAGGTCTCGGATCGCTTCTTCAATCGTGTGAAAGTGGATTGTTTCGTCCATTGCTACTCCGTGGGCCCAGCTCAGACGTATCCCATCTCCCGGAGATATGATTCGGTGAGCGCGGTCTTTCTCCCAGAAGCACCGAGTCCTTCGAGATATCGGATGACATATTTTCCGAGGAGGTCCGTTTCCAGGTTCACGCGGCGGCCGACTTGCTTGGTCCCCAACGTGGTATGGCGGTAGGTGTGCGGGATGACGGCAACCCCGAAGCAGATGTCATTCAGGCCGGCAATCGTCAAGCTGATTCCGTCCACGGCGATGGATCCCTTTTCCACGAGCAGAGCCCGCAAGGCCTGTGGATACGAGAATGAGAACCACCACATACTGCCGGCCTCCCGAAGCTCGACGATCGTTCCGACCCCGTCGATATGGCCGGTGACGAAGTGCCCTCCGAGTCGGTCGGACGGACGACAGGGCCGTTCGAGATTCACGGGATCGCCGGGGTGAAGCTCCCCGAGGGTCGTGCGGGCCAGGGTTTCTTCGGACACATCGACCCCGAATCGGTTGTGCTCCACGCTGGTGACCGTCAGGCAGGTCCCATCGACCGCGATGCTCTGGCCGATCGCAAGGCCAGCGATTGCGCCCTCCCCCTTGATGGCGAGCTGTTCGACGCCACCTTGCTGTCGCATCAGCTCGACCACGCCCACTTCCTCGATGAGTCCGGTAAACATCATCACCTCATGCGGGTCCTGTCGCGGTGATCAGCCCCCGTCGTCCTCGCTCCACCCATCCCCCAGTGGGGCCCTTCCGCTGCGGGCGACGGGGGCGCCCGCTCACCGCGCCACCCGCTGTGTAGCCATACGTTCGCAGTCCCGTTAATTTCGGATTGGGGCTAGCTGATCGAGCATCACTCAGTTGCTCCTTCCGAGCGAAGGTATCCCTCGATCAGGAGGTCTCCATCAAGCTGTTCGATCCGCGGACGCCGCAGGCGCAGAGCCTGGGCGAGGTGTTCGATCCCGACCCCCCCGAAAAGGGTCGGAGCCGTCTTTCCCCCTACCAGAAGGGGCGCGACGAACAGGAGCACCTTGTCAACGATGCCCTCTTCAATGGCAGAGGTGAAGATCCCCTCCCCACCCTCGATCATCACGCTGGTGACCTCGCGCTCTCCGAGGCACTTGAGAAGGTGCGCCAATCGGACTCGCCCTTGGGATCCGCCCGCCTCAATCACGGTGATGCCGCGGCTCGCCATGGCCTCGATCCGCTCACGGGGCGCGTCGGCGGCGACGGCGAGCCAGGTTGGCGATGGAGAGCCAGCCTGAAACACCTTCGCATTCAGTGGAAGAGGACCGAGTCCGTCCACGATGATCCGGACCGGATCGCGGCCCCCTTCGGAACGCCTGGTTGTGAGCCTGGGATCATCGCACCGGATCGTGCCGATCCCGGCAATCACCGCATCCACCTGATCTCGCAATTGGTGGACGAGGTGCCGCGACCGTTCGCCGGAAATCCACTTGGAATCGCCGGTCCGAGTTGCTATCTTTCCGTCCAGACTGACCGCTGCCTTGAGGATGACAAACGGGGTGCGGGTTTTGATGAATTTCGTAAAGGCTTCGTTGAGAGTCGTCGCGTCCTCGGACAAGAGCCCCAGCTCCACGACAATCCCTGCGGCACGGAGCCTCTCCAGACCTCTGCCGGAGACCAGCGGATTAGGGTCCAACGCTGGTATGACGACTCTCCGAATGCCCGCGGAAATGATCAGATCGGTGCAGGGCGGTGTCCGGCCATGATGGCAGCACGGCTCGAGCGTCACATACAAGTCGGCGCCGCGCGCCGCCCCGGCGGCCGCCTCAAGAGCAACCACCTCTGCGTGGGGGCCTCCAGCTTGCGCGTGATATCCCTCGCCGACGATGCGCCCGTCCTGCACCACCACTGCGCCCACCATCGGATTGGGGCTTGTGCGACCCTTCCCCTTTCGGGCAAGGACCAATGCGCGATGCATGAACTGTTCATCGGCCGTGGTCAATATCTCACCTGTCACCTGATAGAGAGACTAAACTTTGTGAAGAAATACACTGAGTTACCCTAACATCGGGTCGAGGGGGTGTCAAGCCGAAAACTGCCAGGAGAGCGGTTAGGATCTTGCGAACAGGGCGTCCGCAAAGGTTTCCGGTGAGAACGGTTGCAGGTCGTCAACCCCTTCTCCAAGGCCCACGAATGCGATCGGCAGTTTCAACTGATCAGCGATCGCCACCACGATTCCGCCCTTTGCCGTCCCGTCCAGCTTGGTCAAGACGAGGCCCGTCAGTCCAACGGCATTGTGGAATTCTCTGGCTTGTACCAGCGCGTTCAGGCCAACCGTGGCATCG
>JACQEV010000306.1 GCA_016200385.1 Candidatus Methylomirabilota bacterium | reverse complement strand
CGGTCGATGGTGCGGGAGGAGACCTTGGCGATGAGGGGCAGGCGTCGCTTATACTGGGAGGCCTGGACCTTGGCGAAAACCGCCCGGACGAACCGCTCGTCGAAGCCGGCCTCGACCAGCTCGGGCAGCTCATAGCGGCAATCTACCATCAGGTAGAGGACCTGATCGACTTGCTCGTAGGTGAAGCCCAGCTCCTCCTCGTCGGTCTGCCCGGCCCAGAGGTCTGCGCTCGGCTTCTTTTGTACGATGACCTCCGGCACACCCATGTGACGAGCCAGTTGCCGGACCTGGGTCTTGTACAGGTCGCCCAACGGATTGATGGCGCTGGCCATGTCGCCGTAGAGCGTGCTGTACCCCAGCAGCAACTCCGTCTTATTGCTGGTCCCGAGGACCAGGGCCTTGAGCTTGGCCGAATGATCAAAGAGGATGGTCATCCGTTCCCGGGCCATCTTGTTGCCCCGGCGAACCTGGTCCGCTTCCGGGAACCGCTCGAAGTAGGCGTCCACCATCGGGGTGATCTCGATGACGTCTGACTGGATGCCCAACTGCTTCACCACCACTTCCGCATGCTCGCGGCTCTCCGGGCTGCTGGTCCGGTACGGCATCAGGAGGCCCCAGACATTCTCGGCACCAAGGGCCTCAGCCCCAAGAAATGCGGAGAGTGACGAGTCTACCCCGCCCGAGAGGCCGACCACGACGCAGCTGAATCCCGCTTTTCGGACCTCATTGGCGATGAACCCCGTCAACACGCGCCGCAAAAGGTCGCAGTTCCGGGACAGACTGATCACCTGATCCCCTCCCGCCTGATCCGCTCCAGCTCCCGCAGGGTGACGTCCACCCGCTCATCCCTCAGCAACGGGTTCGCCATTCTGGCCCGGCGAATTTCAGCGTGATCGATCTCCGCCACCAGGATGGCCTCGCTCACGTATTCGGCCTTGGCGACCGGCTCGCCGGACGGGGCGATCACCTCGGAGCCGCCCCAGAAACAGGCTCCATCCTCATAGCCCACACGATTCGCATAGAGTACGTAACACGTAAAGAGCTGGGCATAGGCCCGGTTGATCGTCTCCCACGCTCTGGCGTTGCCGAATGTCCCGCTGTCCTCAAGACCCCCTCGGCCCGGGCTGCTGGAGGGAGAAATGAGGATATCCATCCCATCGAGCGAGGCGACGAACGCGGTCGAAGGATGCCACATATCCTCGCAGATCAGGATCGCGGCCCGGCCGATCCCGGACCGGAATGTCCGGATCCGCCCGCCCTCCGCGAGATACCGCTGCTCATCGAAGATCCCGTAGGTGGGCAGGTAGACCTTGCGGTGGACGTGCACGATCTCTCCCCTGGAGAGATAGAGGGCGGCGTTGTAGAAGAGGTGTTCGGCCGTCTCCTCAACAAGCCCCACGACAAGATCGATTCGGCGACTCAGGTCTCTGAGCCTATCGAGGACGGGGCTGGTGAGCGGCAGGGCCACGGATGAGACGAGGTCCTTGAGGAAATATCCGGTCAGGCTCAACTCTGGGAAGACCAGCAGGCGCGCGCCGCGACCGATCGCCTCTTCAGCTGTCTTCTCGTGCAAGGCCAGGTTCCGCTCCAGGTCGCCGAGGGCGGGGCTGATCTGGGCCAGCGCGATCGTATGCTTGCTCACGCGATGCCCCTCCGCGGAGCCACCGGGCTCAAACCACGATAGATCTCTTCCATGGTGTGGGAAAGTGCTCCACCACGCGCCTGATAGATGAAAAGCGGAGGGAGGATGCGCAGGCCTGGTCGTCCTTCGCGTCGCGCCTCGACCAGGACCAGTTCTGCGTCGGCGCCGGGAAACGAGTGCACCGGGCACAGCGACTTCGGCTCCAGCCTTGCAGCCCTGAGGTGTGTTAGCAGATCGGCCAGCCGCGAGGCATGGTAGATCAGGCAGGCCCGCCCCTTTGGAACGAGGGCGTATCGAATGGCAGCAATGACCTCCGGGAGAGTGGCCGACAGCTCATGCTTGGCCTGTCTGGTTTCAGGGTCAGGACTCAACCTTCCTTGACCGACCTCCCGATATGGTGGATTGCAAATGATCAGGTTAAAGCCTGCCGGCGGAAGCATCGCCTTAATCCGACGGAGGTCGCCCCCCAGAATCTCCACGCGATCCTGCAGCCCGTTGAGCGGCACCCCACGGCGGGCCCGACTGGCCAAGGTGGGCTGGATCTCAAGCCCGACAACCCGCAGACGCGGATCCCGATGAGCCAGCAGCAGGGCGATCGCCCCGTTCCCGCAGCCGAGATCGAGGATTCTTTCAGTGGGTCTCGGCGCAGCGAAGTGCGCCAGCAGAAGGGCATCCATCGAATGGCGAAAGCCATTCACGCTCTGGATGACCTTCAAACCCGACGGTCCGAGGGCGTCGAGGGATTCGCCCTCGCACACCAACGGCTCAATTCTTCTCCGCTCAGTCGATCCGCTCATGGCACCGTTACTGTAATACAACCCCTGGCAAAAGACAATTCGTAAGCATTCAGCCATCAGCAGTCAGCGATCAGCAAGAGAAGGAGAACGGACAAGCCCTATCCAAGCCGCGGCACCAGGAGACACGGCCTGCAATTTCTTCGCCTGTTCCTGCTGAAGGCTGACGGCTGATCGCTGATCGCTCAGCAGAGATCGACTGGGTCGACGTCAACCTGAACCTTCGCCCGCTCCGATGAAGGTAACTGCGCTAGGGTGTCCCTCACCCATCGGCGCAGCGTCTCGGGCTCGGGTCCTTTGGCGAGGAGCTGCCAGCGATAGAGACCTTTCAACCGGTAAAGCGGGGCCGGAGCCGGCCCCTCAACGGACTGGGGCGGAATGGCCCGCTCCAGGAGGAGCCCGGCGAGTCGGCCGGCAATCTGCTCTGTCTCCTGTTCGGTCCGGGAGGTGACCAGTAATAGGACAAGGAAGCCAAAGGGGGGGAGACCGCGCTCCTGTCTCAGCGGCCGCTCGAACTGGTAGAGCGCTTCGTAATCGCTGTTACAGGCCGCGACGATGCAATAGTGATCCGGGTTATAGGTCTGGACGAACACCTGGCCGGGCCAGTCGCCACGGCCGGCTCGTCCAGCCACTTGCGTGAGCAAAGCATAGGTCCGTTCGCCGGCCCTGAAATCCGGAATCTGCATGGAGGTGT
>JACQEV010000300.1 GCA_016200385.1 Candidatus Methylomirabilota bacterium | reverse complement strand
GCAGCCGCCTGATCCACAAGGAAGGTCAGCCCGCTGGAGTGGAAGGCAGAGCGCGCGACATCACCGAGCGCAGGCGTCTTGAAGAGCAACTTCGCCAGTCGCAGAAACTGGAAGCCGTCGGCCTGCTGGCGGGTGGAGTGGCCCACGACTTCAATAACCTCCTGAACGGAATCATCGGCTTCGCCGGGCTGGCCCTGCGAGAGCTGTCGGAGGGCAGCAAGGGCTACCACCACCTCAGTCGGGTTCCGTCGATGGGTAAGCAGGCGGCGGACCTGGTTGGTCAGTTACTCACCTTCGCCAGAAAGGCCCCGTTGGAGCGGGGACCCCTGAATCTGAGCCTGCTGCTCAAAGAGACGGCGAAGATGCTGCAACGGACGCTCCCGGAGAGCATTGCCATCCAGGCGGAGCCCACCCGGGAGCCCCTTGTGGTTCAGGCTGACCTTGCTCAGGCACAGCAGATTATCCTGAATCTTGCCACCAACGCCCGGGACGCCATGCCCCGCGGCGGGATCCTGACCCTCCGCCTGGCCCCGGTGACGCTCACCAGGGAGAGCCTTGGCAGCCACCCCGAGCGTCGCCCCGGTGACTTCGCCTGCCTGACCGTCGGTGACACCGGGACCGGCATCCCGGCTGCCCTCAGGGCCCGGATCTTCGAGCCCTTCTTCACCACAAAGCCGCCCGGCCAGGGAACCGGCCTGGGCTTGGCCTCAATCTACGGGATCGTTCACCAGCACGAGGGCTGGCTCGAGGTGGAGACCGCGGAGGGCCAAGGAAGCGCCTTTCACGTCTTCCTCCCCCGGGTCCCCGTCCAAGTGCCTGCTGGCGCGCCGCCCGCAGAGGCCCTCCCCCTGGGGGTAGAGACGATCCTCTTGGTTGAGGACAACCCGATGGTCCGTGAGCTTGGAGAGATCTTCCTGGCTGAGCTCGGCTACAAGGTCATCACTGCCGCTGACGGCCTTGAGGCGCTGGCAGCCTTCCGGACTCACCCCGAGATCGCCCTGGTCCTCACCGACGCCATCATGCCACGAATGGGGGCGCAAGAGCTCATCCCGGCACTGCGGGCCCTCAACTCCGAGATCAAGGTCCTGGTCGCCACTGGCTACGCCCCACAGGAGGTCCGTGCCTCCCTGGATCACCTGCTCCTCAGCGGCTACATCAGGAAGCCGTTCCGCCAGGACGATCTGGCCGCCGCCGTCCGTGCCGCCCTGGACGGGCCTGGACCACGGTTACGCTGACCAGAGGATTGGTCGGCCCTCGCTAGCGACGCCCTTCTCTGATATCATTGGTCGTCGGCCATAGCCTATGAGATAGGACAGAATATCGAGAGGCGCTCTGGAGTCTGTAGCGTCCGAGGAAGGCAATGGAAGAGCGACTTGTCGCCATCACGCTCCATCGGATCGCCGGCGAGCTGGTCTGCGGCGCGGTGATTCTGGCCAGGCAGCCGGATCGCTCCTGGCAGGGCAAATGCCAGAAATGTGAAGAAGAGTTCCGGCTGCAGCCCGACGCCTGGTTCGAGGGGCAGGTTCGAGCGATGAGGAATTAGTGCCTGCCCAATTAACTTCGCCTAGCGGCGTTGCTGGCCCCCGGGGCACTCCCTGCGACGTACCTGACAACGTACGTCTCGGTCGGCCCCCCGTGAGCCGCGCCCTGCTGTGCTCGTTTCTTGGCCCGGCACAGTCCTTTCCGACGTAGGGCGAGAAAGTTGGAACGGGACTAACCAGTGCTGAATGTCGAGCTGAAGGCGCGCTGTCAGGATCTCGGACGGCTCCGCGAGACCTGCATATCGCTAGGCGCGGAGGGTCAGGAGCCAGACAGGCAACTCGACACCTACTTCAAGGTCCCGCACGGCCGTCTGAAACTCAGGGAATCGTTGCTGTCGGGCGCAGAGCTCATCTTCTACATTCGGGCGGATGTCGCCGGGGCAAGGGAAAGCCACTACGAGACCTGTCCTGTGGAGGCGGCCGATGGCTTGAAGGCAGTCCTCGAAAAGGCGCTCGGCGTGCGGGCGGTGGTGGTCAAGCGCCGCGAGGTGTTTGTAATCGGAGCGGTGCGAATCCACCTCGACAAGGTCCAAGACCTGGGGACCTTCGTCGAGCTGGAAGGAATCGTTGATGACCCGGCGGAGCTCACGGAGGTCGCGGACGAGGTCCAGCGACTGGGGCAGGCGCTCGGGGTCGAGGATCGATCGCTCATCAAAGAGTCGTACGCAGACCTGATTGGTGTTGCGGAGGAAGGGCGGGCGGCTCGCTCCCGGTAATCGGAGCCCGCGAGGCAGCGCCGATGGAATATCGCAGGCTGGGGCGAACAGGGGTTCAGCTCTCGGAGATCGGCTTTGGGGCCTGGGGGATAGGGAAAGGATGGTGGGGCGAGACAGACGACAACCTCTCAGTCCTGGCCCTGACGCGGGCGCTGGAGTTAGGCGTCACCTTCATCGACACCGCCTACGCCTATGGCAACGGGCACAGCGAGCGGCAGATCGCAAGGGCCTTCAGACAGGCTGGCCGGCGAGTGTGTGTTGCCACCAAGGTTCCATTGAAGACCGTCGGGTGGCCGCCCGGGCCTGGGGTGCGGGCACGCGAGGCCTTTCCCGCTGACTGGATCATCGACCAGACGGAGCAGAGCCTCCGCAATCTGGAAACGGATTGTCTGGACGTGCAGCAGCTCCACATCTGGCGCGACGAGTGGATTGACGAAACCGAGTGGCAAGAGGCGGTGGGGAAGCTCAGGCGGCAGGGAAAGATCCGGTTCTTTGGCGTCTCGATCATGGATCATCAGCACGAAAGCTCCCTCAGGCTGGTCCGCTCAGGGCTGGCCGACACACTCCAAGTGATCTACAACATCTTCGACCAGTCGCCTGCCGACGTCCTGTTCCCCCTTTGCCAGAAGCTCGACGTCGGTGTCATCGTCAGGGTCCCATTCGACGAGGGGGGCCTGGCCGGCCAGTTCACGCCGCAGACGGTCTTCCCGCAAGGCTCGATTCAGGAGTACTATTTTCGGGGGAACAGGCTTCGCGAAACCTGTGAGCGCGGCGATCGACTCCGATTGCTTCTGCCCAAAGGGATGACAACGCTTGCACCCCTCGCCCTCAAGTTCTGCCTGAGCCACCCCGCGGTGTCGACGGTGATTCCGGGGATGCGCCGGCCCGAGCATGTGGAGGCCAACTGCGCGGCCTCCGACGGGAAGCCGCTATCGCCGGACCTGCTCGCAACCCTAAAGACCCACGCTTGGCCCAGGAACTTTTATCAGTGAGAAGAAGCGCCCCACTTCAAGGCAGTAGAGATATATAGCTGGGACCTCAAAGTGTCAGAGGCGTCGCCCCGACCTGCGTTACAAGACTCGTAGCGTTAAATGCCTTTTGGCGCTCAGATGGCTTCCAGAAGGCAAAAAGGACTTGACAGACGCTGGAGTGATGGTGTATACACGACTTAGACGATAGACTGAGGGGACTAAAACGATGCTTTCGAAGAAAGCCAAGTACGGATTGGCGGCATTATTACGGCTCGCCAAGGAATACGGGGAAGGGCCGATCCTGATTTCGGATATGGCTCAAAGAGAGGGTATTCCAAAGAAATTTCTGGAGCTTATTCTGCTCGACCTAAAAAAGCAGGGTGTCCTTCAGAGCAAGAAAGGCAGGGGCGGCGGGTACTTCCTGAGTAAAGCTCCCGAGAGGATCACCGTGGGTC
>JACQEV010000302.1 GCA_016200385.1 Candidatus Methylomirabilota bacterium | reverse complement strand
GCTTGCCAAGGAGCTGGATGAGCTCGTTCCGCAGGGTCGGCTTCAACGGGGTGAGGAAGCTCACGATCCCTCGCAGCGCCCCCTCGATCGCCTCCACCGCTGCAAGCACCTGCTCCCTGACCGCCTCATCCCCTGACGTCTGTCCCTTTGTCACGGTGCAAGACCCTTCCGCTCTTTCAACTCATCCAGGAGGCCGAGTACTTCAGTGCAGGTACGGTTGTGCTGCTCGACGATTAACTGCGTGACCTCCATCCACCGTCTCGTGACCTCGAGGGTCGATCGAACCAGCCCTTCTTCCAAGGGGAGGAAGGCGGCGGGGTCGCCACCGCTGCTGGCCTCGTCGCGAGCCTGCTGAGCGAGATCCCGACATCGGTCCTCGAAGTCGGTGACAGCGACGCCAAATACCTTTAAGAGCTTTCTGGTCATCTCCTCAGCCATCTTCGGCTCCTTGAACTGTCGGTTGAAACGATCTACACCCACTCTACAAAAATAGATTACACGAGACTCCATCCCGTGGCAAGGGAAACACCTCCTTGCCACCGGAGCGAGTTGAAACGGAGGGCGCGATCTGTTATTGTTGACGTGGACAGATGGAAAAAGGAGAGAGTTCTATCGAGCCTGTTTCAGCGGCCCTTCCGCGGGACGCGCAAGCGCTCATCGATTCGTTCCGCGATCGGTATCTCTTCTCCTTTGACCCGTTCCAGGAGGAAGCCATCCGGTTGATCGCGGAGGGCAACTCCGTGATCGTCTCCGCGCCGACCGGCGCAGGCAAGACCCTCATTGCCGAATTCGCCATCTACCGCGCCCTCGCCCATCAAGACCGCATCGGCTACACGACCCCTCTCAAGGCCCTCAGCAACCAGAAGTACGCTGATTTCACCCGTCAGTGGGGGGAGGGGATGGTGGGCATCCTCACGGGCGACGTGAAGGTCAACCCTCGCGCGCCGTTAGTTGTCATGACCACGGAGATCCTCCGAAACAAGTTCTACTCGGGGCAGTCCGAGGGGCTGGCCTATGTGGTGCTGGATGAGTGTCACTACATGGGGAACGAAGGGCGCGGCACGGTCTGGGAAGAGATCATCATCAACTGCCCCCCCGAAGTCCAGCTCGTCGCCCTCTCCGCCACGGTGAGCAACATCAACGAGATCGCCGAGTGGATCAGCCAGACGCATCGCCCCATCCGGGCCATTCACCATCCGGAGAGGCCGGTTCCCCTCCAGTACCTCCTTTGCGATAAGGACGGGCAACTCTGGCCGGCTGAGCCGGCTTCGGCCCAGCGGATCCTGCGGAGGCAATCCACGGCCCGCGGCTCCTCTGATGAGCGGATCGCCCGCCTGTGGGAGCGCCGTCGGCATGGGGGGCATCGTCCCTTTCGCCGTAGCCCTCTGGATGTGAGTGTGGCCATCAAGGTGTTGCAGGCTCGCCGCTGGCTGCCCGCCATCTACTTCATCTTCAGTCGAAACGGGTGCGAGCGCGCCCTCTCACGCTTTCTGGACCGGGGGGAGCCGCTTCTGGATCCCGACAGAAGCGAAGAGGTGGAAGAGGCGATTCGGCGAACGCGTCTCGACTATCCGAGCATCGTTCCCGAGAGCGACCTGAATCGGCTGATCCTGGATGGGCTCTGTCGCGGTATAGGCCTGCACCACGCCGGCGTCCTGCCTGCGCTGAAGCGCCTCACCGAAGTCCTGTTCGAGCGGGGGCTGGTTCAGGTGGTCTTCGCTACCGAGACGATGAGTCTGGGGATCCACATGCCGGCCAAGAGCGTGGTGATCGGAGGGTTGCGGAAGCGAAGCGATCTTGGGTTCCGAGGCCTGACGGTGGGGGAGCTCACTCAGATGGCCGGGCGGGCGGGACGGCGCGGAATCGATCCAGAGGGGGCGTGCCTCCTGGCGCTTGAATCGCCTGAGGCCGCCGAGGACGGAGTCCGCCTGGTGCAGGGCGCGCCGGAGCCGATCGAGAGCCGATTCCGCATCGGGTACAGCAGTGCCGCCCTCCTGATCGAAGCGCACCGAGAACCGGAGGCGATCCGCAAGACGATCGAAAAGAGCTTCGGCCAATTCCAGAACCGTCGAAAGATCGAAACGATCAGGATGGAACAGGAACGGCTGATCCGGCGGATGGCGGAGGCCGAGGGAATGGCGTCGCCTTGCTGCGACCTGGCAACCTTGATCGAGTACCGGGACCGGCGCGCCGCTGTGGAGCAGGAGCGAGAGCGGCTCAGGAATCTGCGAGTGGCGACGGCGCGGGCCCACCGCGGACGGGGGAGAAGCCGAAGCAGTGACACGCGGCTGAACTCCTCTCTGGCATTCTTCTGGGGCGAGTCCACGGAAGAGAGAAGGGCGAAGCTCGACGCGATGACGCTCTCCCTTTCCCAAATGCCCTGCCACCGCTGTCCAGAACGGGCGATGAGGGAGAGGCAGCTCAAGCAGTCGAAACGACTGGGACAGGTGCTGGAGAGTCATCGCAAGACACTGCAGCACCTTCAGGATTCCTACTGGGAGCAGTTCCTACAGGTCGTCGCCGTTCTCCAACATTTCGGCTATCTCGAAGACGGGCGGTTGAGCCCGGAGGGTCGCCTGATCGCATCGCTCCGGCACGATAACGAGCTCCTGGTGGCCAGGGTTGCCTTTTCCGGTCTCCTTCAAGGGCTCCCGCGGGAGGAGCTGGCGGCCCTTCTGTCATGCTTCTTGGAAGAGCCGCGACCAACCGAAGGCCTCGTTGCCAAGCGGTTTTTCCGGGATCAGGCCCACCTTCGTCGGCGGGTCAAGATGCTGGAGGAGGTGAGCCAGGAGGTGGACAAGGTTCAGCGGCTGTACCAGGTTCCGCGGCCGGTCTTTATGCACACCACCTACCTCGCCGCCACGCATCGCTGGGTGTCCGGGGAGGACGACTGGCTGGCGCTGGTGGAGCAGAGTTTCGGGGGACACGAAGGCGACCTGATCCGGGCCTTCCGGCGACTGATCGACCTGTGCCGGCAGCTCGAAGAGAGCCCCCTGCTTCCTGCAGAGCTTCAGCAAACGCTCTCTCGGGCGATCGAGATGCTGGACAGGGGCATCGTCCTGGAATCCGCCCTCATTTAGAACACGGGTTACGAATGACCAAGCCTCACCCCACCGCACAGCATACGATCGGAAGTGATGCCCCTCTCACCTCACCCTACGAAGGGCTTGCCCTGCTGGCAGACCCGATTCACCGGTATATCCTCTTCACTGTCCCGAAGGGTGATCGGTCGGAGCGAACCGAGAAAGACATCATTGATACCCCCTGGGTCCAGCGACTCCGCCGCATTCACCAGCTACAGAGTACCTGGTGGGTCTACCCGTCTGGCGAACATAGTCGGTTCCAGCATGTGTTGGGGACCATGCACATGGCCGGTCTGTTCGGCCGTCACCTCTACCCCAGCCTGAGGGAGACGTTCGGCAAGGATCTCCCGTCGGAGCCATTCATCGAAGAGCTCCTGAGGATTGCCGGGCTGCTCCACGACGTGGGTCACGGTCCCTTCGGTCACTTTTTCGACGACCACTTCCTCCAGCAGTTCCGCGTCGGTGGTGAGCGGCTCAACCACGAGATCCTGGGAATGGCCATTATTACGAAGAAGCTGGGCAGGACGATCAAAGCGATCCGCCGGAGCCCGAGCGGTCCGTTCCAGCCCCACGAGCGGCTCGACCCTAAGCACATCGCTTTTCTGATCAAGAAGCCGGAGGCCGCCTCGGCGGCAGGGTTGCCGGCGTGGCTGCCGGCACTCCGCCCGCTCTTTTCGGGGATCTACACGGTGGACAACCTCGATTACGTCCAGCGCGATGCCTACATGACGGGCTTTTCCTTGGATATCATAGACATCGAGCGCCTGCTTCTCTATTCGTTCTTCACCCCGAAGGGGCTGACCCTGCACAAAGCCGGCGAGTCGGCCCTCATCCGGTTCCTGAACGCAAAGCTTGCCCTCTACGCCCATGTCTATCATCACCGGACGACCCGGGCCATTGATCTGCATCTGCAGGAGGTCTTCAAGGAGACGATGGCGCGGATTGCGCCATACAATCCCTACAAAGAGTTGGACCGGTACCTGGAGTTGACCGACTGGTTCCTGCTCGAGCGGGTCCGGGAGTGGGCCAGCTCCAGGGATAGCCACGAGCGGGCGCTGGGAGAGGAGTGGGGGAAGATCTTGGGCCGAAACATCAAGTGGAAGATGGCCTATGACTTCGTCTCCACGATCGAGGAGTCCCAACGGATGGTCCGGTTCCAGACCCCAAAACACCTCGAAGAGGAGATCCGCCGCCATCTCCCCAAGAGGCTCCAGGGGATAGAGTTCAAGGTGGACATGGCCGCGCTGGATCCCCGACCCATCAACCCCCTGGCCGAGGGAAGCAAGAAGATCTTCATGTATAATCCGGCCACCGGCGAGGTCTCGCCCAGGCCGCTCAAGGAGCTGTTCCGCGATATCCCGCCCAAGGTGGCCCACTACCGGATCTTCACCGCGGACCGACGGCACGTCAAGGCCCTCACCGAGGCCTCAGAGAAGGCGATGAGCGGCTCCGCCGGCGAAGCCCTCCCCACCAACATCTAAGTGAAATGGCCCGGCCCGTCACGATCCGCCAGGCGCGGCAGCAGGTCAGGCCCATCCCGGTAGGGGCGCTGCTTGCTGCGCCCCTCAACAGCACACGGGACAGCCCCGCAACTTATCGCCGCCGACCTCTCCGCTTGCGGGGCTTCGATTATTCCCGAGAAGGCGCTTATTTCGTCACGATCTGCACACGGAACCGGGAGTGTCTCTTGGGCGATGTGATGAAGGGGAAGATGCGCTTGAACGATGTGGGTCGGATGGTGCAGACAGTGTGGGACGGGCTTCCGGAACGATTTCCAACAGTTGAACTGGATGCATCTGTTGTGATGCCTAACCACCTCCACGGGATTCTTATCATCGTAGGGGCAGGGCTTGCCCTGCCCATGAGGGGCGCAGCAAGCAGCGCCCCTACAGGGTCCGGATTCACCACGTTGTCGAAGGTGCTGCGGGCGTTCAAATCGATGTCCGCGATTGGCGTGAACCGCCTCTTATCACGGTCGGGGAAACCCTTTTGGCAGAGGAACTATTATGAACATGTAATCCGCAGCGAAGAATCTTTGAACCGCATCCGGGAATATATCGTCACCAATCCCTTACGCTGGGAGGTCGACCGGGAGAATCCGGGGCGTAAGGGTGAAGACGAATTCGATCATTGGTTGGCAACATTCGTGAGCAGGCCGAACAAGAGGCGAAGGCAATGAGAACCGCCTATGAGCCGCAGAACAAGACTCACCGTCTGGTCGATGTTTATGACGCTCTGAGCAGCTTGTCTGCGATCAAAGCACTCGTCAAGCAAATAGCTTTTGGGTTGGCAAGCGCCAGGAGAGGTTCTTGGTACCCCGAATAAAAAATGCTCAGCGCTTTCGGTTAAGGCGGGCTTTCAGCTCCTTGAAAGAAATGGTGGGTTCTTTGCGGCGTTCCTGGATGAGCTTCCAGAAGGTGGGGTCGGTCTCGAGAATGAGGGTTTCCCAGTCCTTGCCCTCAACCCCAACAAGGAGCGCTGCAGGCCTTCCTCGACGGGTGATGACCACGCGGCCTTCTTGCGCTTCTTTGATGCATTGTTTCAGCTTTTTCTGTAGATCGCGTACTGGAACAGTTTTCATAGAATCTCCTCCGTTCTCTTTCCCGAAGGCTTTTTCCTGATCGCTCGGACGTGGACTGTTCGTTCGGTCTTCGAAACGTCGTAAAACACTCGGTACTCCCCTACTCGCAACTCCCATACCGGCGGCACGGCATCCCAGGGCGGTGTCAGGTTGACCAAAAGCCTTCTGTGCTTCGCTGGCGACGTTGGTTCGTGAGAAAGTTGTGCCTCAATGGCATCGAGGATGACGTTTCGATGATATGGCGAGAGCTTTTTCAAGTCCTTCATAACCGACACGGCAAAGCGTATCGCATACACGCATATAAGATTGCATATGCATGGTGAGTTGTCAATCGACATTGCAGTCTTGCTTGCAGCCATTCTGGCGCACGATAGAAGAGGTGCAAGAGAAG